>NZ_VMMY01000003.1:0-222323 GCF_013277455.1 Streptococcus sp. 5346 | reverse complement strand
CTACAGTTGACAAAGAGCCCAAAAAAGCCCATCATACAGGCTAGAAAGCTTGATATGATAGGCTTTTTTCATTTTAATTAACGTACTGTGCGGATACGCATTGTGTTTGTACGTACAGCTTCTCCAAGTGGTACACCAGCTACGATAACGATATCGTCACCAGATTGTACAAGACCTGCTTCAACTGCTTTACGTTCAGCAATTTCGAACATATCGTCAGTTGAAGATGGAGCATCTGTCAACATTGGGATAACACCCCAGTTCAACATCAACCCACGTTCTGTCAATTCGTCGAATGTCAATGCCAAGATGTCAGCATTTGGACGGTATTTAGAGATCAAACGTGCAGTGTGACCTGTCTTAGTAAGAGTTACAACCAATTTAATGTCCATTGAGTTAGTAGCATCTTTAACAGCTGAAGCCATTACTTCTGTCTTAGAGTTACGTTCGAATGAATCTGAGTTCAAACGTCCGTATTCGTTAAGGAGAGTTTGAGCGTTCTTATCGATTGTAGCCATTGTAGTTACTGACTCAAGTGGGTATTTACCGTTTGCAGACTCACCTGAAAGCATTGTTGCGTCAGTTCCGTCGATAACAGCGTTGAATACGTCTGATACTTCTGAACGAGTTGCACGTGGTTTTTCAGTCATTGTTTCAAGCATGTTTGTTGCAGTGATAACAACTTTACCTGCAGCATTGACTTTAGTGATAATCATTTTTTGGTAAACTGGAACCATTTCGAATGGTACTTCGATACCCATGTCACCACGAGCGATCATGATACCATCAGCTGCTTCAATGATTTCATCCAAGTTATCGATACCTTGTTGGTTTTCGATTTTAGCGAACAATTGAACGTGTCCGTTTCCAGTTTCTTCACAGATTGCACGAACTTCGTTCACGTCTTTTGCAGTACGTACGAATGAAATAGCGATGAAGTTGATACCTTGTTCAAGACCGAAGCGGATATCGTCGTTATCGCGTTCAGCAAGAGCTGGGAAAGGAATTTTAGTGTTAGGAATGTTCACACCTTTTTGTTTAGCGATGATACCATCGTTTTCAACTTCAACTTCAAATTCACGAGTTGCGTCATCTTTAGCAACCACACGAAGACCAAGTTTACCATCGTCAACCAAAACTTGACGACCAACTTCAACATCATCATAGATATCAAGAGCACCAGCAACGTTCAATGCAATCACTTCACGAGTTGATTTGATTCCTTGTTTAGTTGCAACACGGATTTTTTCACCAGTTTTGTATGAATATTCTTTAGCTTCACCTTCGAACAATTCTGTACGGATTTCAGGTCCTTTTGTATCAAGAAGGAAACCAACTTTTTTACCTGCAAGTTTTTCAGCAAGTTTAACAGTTGCCATACGCTCACCTTGTTCTTGGTGGTCACCGTGTGAGAAGTTGAAACGGAATGTGTTAGCACCAGCTTCAATCAATTTAGCAATGTTTTTAGCTGAAGCTTCAACATCAAGTTTTTCACCCCAGTATCCGTCCTCACCGAATTTTTTACCACCACGGATTTCTACCGCAGGACCCAAAGTTGCAACGATTTTTACACGTTTGTTCATGATTTTTGTGACTCCTTTATATATATGACCTTTTTGGTCTTATTAACTAAATTGTAAATTATGACAAGCTCTTATTCAAGCTAGATAGCTCAATATCGGCTTTGTGTGGGTTGTTAACCACAATCTTACCTTCTGCAGTAAGGCTAAACAATGCTCCTTCTTCTGCAGTACCAAGAATTGGATTTTCAACCATTTTCTCGTTACGGATACCAACCGCAACACCACCGATACCTTCTTTAAGAAGTTTAACAGCATGGGCACCCATACGTGACGCCAATACACGGTCACGCGCAGTTGGAGAACCACCACGTTGAATATGTCCAAGTTCTGTCACACGAAGGTCGCTTGTATCCCCAGCTTCTTTTAGTTTTTTACCAAATTCAGCTGCTGACATCACACCTTCTGCCAAGACGATGATATTTTGTTTTTTACCACACTCATAACCACATTTAATGCTTTCTACGATATCTTCAATCTTGAATCCTTCTTCAGGAATGATGATTTCATCAGCACCAGTTGCAATACCAGCCCAAAGAGCGATATCACCAGCGTTACGTCCCATAACTTCGATTACAAAAGTACGACGGTGACTTGATGACGTATCACGAATCTTATCGATAGCGTCCATAGCAGTTGTAACCGCTGTGTCAAAACCGATTGTGAAGTCAGTACCAACGATATCGTTATCGATTGTACCT
Source organism: Streptococcus sp. 5346 (assembly GCF_013277455.1). Classification (GTDB taxonomy): domain Bacteria; phylum Bacillota; class Bacilli; order Lactobacillales; family Streptococcaceae; genus Streptococcus. The sequence continues at coordinate 220,042 of NZ_VMMY01000003.1, read as the reverse complement.
GGAAGACCGATAGCTGGGAAGCCATGTTCAGTCAAACGCATAGCACCGTGGTAAGATCCGTCACCACCGATAACAACTACACCTTCAATTCCGTGTTTTTTCAATTGCTCAATCCCTTTAAGTTGCCCTTCAAGTTGAGCGAACTCTGGGTAACGAGCTGAGTGAAGGAAAGTACCACCACGAGAAATGATGTCTCCTACTGAAGCTGCATCTAGGGGATGAATTTCACCGGCAACCATACCAGCATATCCGTCATAGATACCAAACACTTCCATTCCTTCTGAAATTGCTTGACGAACAACTGCGCGGATAGCAGCGTTCATACCAGGGGCGTCTCCACCACTAGTCAAAACAGCAATACGTTTCATATTGGTTATGCTCCTTTTTCTTTTAACATTCTTATTGATTATACCACATTTGATTTTAAAATTCTTCTATTTTCCGTATTTTTAGCGATAAATCGTTTTCATAACGATTTCATTCAATTTCGCTTCTAATTCATTGGATTTAGCTACAAAATGATGGGGAGAAACGATTGTTTTCTGTTCCTCTTCATACCTGATGATGACTGGGATTGGACCTTTATACTGGTCTAAAATTCTCGAAATTTCTTGATCCGAGTCATGATTTTTCACCTGTATCCAAAAGCGTTCAGCAACTGCTTCTCTTATTTCTTGTGCAATCATTTGCAGACGACCATCACGTGACTGGATTTTTCCTTTTATATAATAGAAGGCTCCCTCTTTTATTTCCTGCCCAACCTGACGATATAAGTCTGAAAAGAGAGTGACATCCAATTTTTTCTTACTATCATCCACCTGTAAGAAAGCCATATTTTCACCCTTTTTGGTACGAATTACTTTTATTTTCTGAACTTCAACCAAAATAATAGCGTAGCTATTTTCTGATAAATTTCCGATTGGGGTAATCGGGTAAATAGCCTTACTTGCAATAGCTTGTAGGGGATGTTTGCTGACACCTATCCCTAAAAGCTCTTGTTCCATATAGAATTTTTCTTGATCTGTCCAATCTTCCGATTCCTGCCAACTATAAATAGTATCTCCAAACAAACTTCCTAACTCTTTTACAAATTCAAATAGATTAACTAAATTATTGAATACTTTTTGGCGATTTTTTTCAAATGAATCGAAAAGCCCAACTTTTACCAAAGGTTCTAGCAGAGGAAGTTTCAGATAATTTTCAGGTAATTTAGCTATAAAATCTTCAATGTTAGAATAAGGTCTATTTTCAAGAATCCAAAGTGCCAAATCATTGCTGACTCCCTTAATCGATTTCAAACCTAGATAGATAGACTTGTTGGAAATTTTATCGTGATAGGGAATAGTATTGATGGACAGAGGCGCCACTTCAAAACCTGCTTCAAGTGCATCTATTAAGTAATCACTGTTGGCAGAATTCAACATGACCTGATAAAAAATAGCTGGATAATGCGTTTTGAAATAAGCCAACTGGAAGGCCAAGGCTGAGTAGGCATAGGCGTGTGACCTGTTAAAACCATAACCTGCAAACTTTTCCATGACATCAAAGACCTGCTCTGCCTTTTCCGCAGTATGACCAGCTTCTAAAGCTCCTTGAATAAAGGAAGCCCTCATCTCATGCATGGCAGAGGCATCCTTTTTCCCCATAGCTCGACGCAAAATATCGGCTTTCCCGAGACTAAATCCAGCAAATCGCTGAGCAACCTGCATAACCTGCTCCTGATAGAGCATAATGCCATAGGTTGGAGCCAAAATATCCTCCAGAGCTGGATCCAGAACTGTCACTTCTTCCTGCCCATGCTTTCTTGCCACAAAATTATTGATATAATCACTAGCACCTGGTCGATTTAGGGAAGTAGTCGCTACGACATCCTCAAAACAGACTGGTTGCACACGTTTGAGCAGGCGAATAGCACCAGGTTGCTCAAATTGAAAGATACCTTTTGTATTGCCAGAAGCAAAAAGAGCTAGCGTTTCTTTGTCTTCCAAATCAATTTCTTCTATTTTCAGATGAATACCTTCTGATTCAGCAAGCAACTCTTGCATCTTCTGGACAAAGGTCAAATTTCGTAGTCCCAGAAAGTCCATTTTCAAAAGCCCACTAGCTTCAACTCCATGAGCATCATACTGAGTCAGTGGAATTTCATCACCATGCTTTAGAGGAATGTAGTTGGTCAAATCTTGGTCGCTAATCACAACACCAGCCGCATGGACAGAGGTTTGTCTTGGATAGCCCTCAATCTTGCAAGCAATCTCAAAGGCTTTTTGGTATTCTAACTTACTATTGATTTGCTGACGAAACTGGAGATTATCCTCATAGGCTGACTTGAGATTATCACGGAAACTGATTTTCTTGGTAATTACGGATAATTCATATTCTGGAACACCAAAGCGTTTCAATACATCTCGTAGAGCTTGCTTGGCTCCAAAGGTTGAAAAAGTAACGATTTGAGCAGCATGTTTACTGCCATATTTATTGCCAACATACCTGATAAAATCTGGACGATAAATATCTGGAATATCAATATCAATATCAGGCATGGTATAGCGTTCACGATTGAGAAAGCGTTCAAAAATCAGATTTTTCTCTACTGGGTCAATCCCTGTAATATCCAAGGCATAGGAAACCAAGCTACCTACTGCAGAACCCCGTCCCATTCCCATATAATAGCCATTCGAACGTCCAAAACGCAGCAAATCCCAGACAACCAAGAAATAATCATCAAAGCCCATATCATGAATAACAGCCAATTCTTGGTCTAGACGGTCTTGATATTCTTTACTAGACAACCCCTTCTGAGCAAGCCCCAGTTCAGCACGCTCTCTCAACTCTTCTACTGCTGGTCTAGCTGGATTAAAACGAGGCAGTTTCAGACTAGTATCCAAATCATAAGAAATGCCTGAAATCAGCTTTTCTAAATTGTATAAGGCTTGCGGAAATCGTTCTTGGAATAATTTCTCTAAAGAACTTGCTGATATAAAAACATCTTGTCGCGAGCGCAAAGGGACTTCTCTGAGGGGTAGGTTTTCTTTAATCGCTGTTAGCACTTGCAGAACTTCACTATCCCTACTTTCAAAGGCATTGACTCGATAAAGTGGTAAGATAGGATGATGAAATTCGCTTGTCAGTGTTTCTGGATAAACTCCAATATAGTAATCACAGCCTAGATTTAACAACTCCAGTCCATCAAAATAAGGCACAATTACCGCAATATCCTCTAGATACTGAGATAGAACTGACCAACTTTTCTCCCCCTGCATCTTGGCTGTTGAAAGCTTCATTAACTGCTGATATCCCACACTAGATAGAGCTAAAAAGCGCAGATTCACTTCCTGAGCATCCACAAATACAGTCATTTCAAGCCCTAATAAAGGATGAATGCCATATTTTTTTGTAACCTCTAGAAAGTCAAAAGCACCATAAAGATTATCAATATCCATCATAGCCAGATGAGTGTAGCCGAATTCTTTAGCTGCTCTCACATACTTTTCGATCGAAATAACGCTCTCCATAAAACTATAGACTGTTTTTGTATCTAGTTGTGCGATCAATTTACACTTCTCCTCTATCCTTCTCACTATATTATACCATTTTCACCTATAAAAGGCTTCTCTTGAGAAAAATTTCATCAGCTTACTAATTTACTTTCTATTCATTTGTATTTTTGTCATCATTTTTTATATTTATACTATATTATATACAAAATAGAAAACATATAATATAAATCTCCTAGAATTTTTATATTATACCTATTACGTCTATTATTACACTGTTCTCTATATTAAATTTAGCACTTTATTCATTTTTATTGGATTATTTCCTTTTACAGTTAACAATTCCCTTTCTGCTTTTTTTTTGATATAATAACCTTAACTATCATTCTATATGGAGGTTCTATGCGTTTTAATCAATATAGTTATATCACTTTCCCAAAAGAAAATATCTTATCTGAACTAAAAAAATATGGCTTTGATTTACAAAACACAGCCAGTCCCAAGGAATTACTGGAAACTTTTTTACGTCGCTTATTTTTCACCTATGAGAACATCGACTATCCACTCTCCTGCTTGGCTGTAGATAAAGAAACTAACATATTAACTTTTTTCAAATCTGACAAAGACTTGACAGCAGATATTTTTTATACTATCGCCTTTCAACTTTTAGGCTTTTCTTATTTGATTGACTTCGAAGACAGTGAAGCTTTTCGTAAAGAGACTGGATTTCCTATTGTATACGGTGAATTGATTGAAAATCTCTATCAGTTACTCAATACTCGCACCAAAAAGGGGAATACCCTGATTGATCAACTGGTAAGCGATGGTCTTATTCCGGAGGATAATAACTACCACTACTTTAACGGCAAGAGTTTAGCAACTTTTTCCAGCCATGATGTCATTCGTGAAGTTGTTTACGTTGAGTCTCGTGTCGATACCGACCAAAAAGGTCTACCAGACTTAGTCAAGGTTAGCATTATTCGTCCTCGTTTTGATGGAAAAATCCCTGCTATCATGACAGCCAGCCCTTATCATCAGGGAACAAATGACAAGGCAAGCGATAAGGCTCTCTACAAGATGGAGGGCGAGCTTGAGGTTAAACCTGCTCATAAGATTGAACTAGAGGAACCTCAACTCAATCTCGTCCAACCCCAAGGCCAAGCTGAGCTTGTGTCGGAAGCTGAGGAAAAGCTAAGTCACATCAACTCTAGCTATACACTCAACGACTACTTCCTTCCACGAGGTTTTGCTAATCTCTATGTGTCAGGTGTTGGTACCAAAGACTCTACTGGTTTCATGACTAACGGAGACTACCAACAAATCGAAGCTTATAAAAATGTCATCGACTGGCTCAATGGCCGTTGCCGTGCCTTTACTGACCACACGCGCCAGCGTCAAGTCAAGGCTGACTGGTCAAATGGAAAAGTAGCCACAACTGGACTTTCCTATCTAGGTACCATGTCAAACGGCCTTGCCACTACAGGAGTCGATGGTTTAGAGGTTATCATTGCTGAGGCTGGCATTTCTTCATGGTACAACTACTACCGTGAAAACGGTCTGGTGACTAGCCCAGGTGGCTATCCAGGTGAGGACTTTGACTCCCTTGCTGAGTTAACCTATTCTCGTAATCTCTTGGCTGGCGACTATATCCGTGGCAATGTAGCTCACCAAACTGACTTAGAAAAAGTAAAAGAGCAACTTGATCGCAAGTCTGGCGACTATAACCAGTTTTGGCATGACCGCAATTATCTGCTCAATGCCCATAAAGTAAAGGCAGAGGTTGTCTTTACTCATGGTTCTCAGGATTGGAATGTCAAACCACTTCATGTTTACCAGATGTTCCATACTCTTCCTGCACATATCAACAAGCATCTCTTTTTCCATAATGGTGCCCATGTTTACATGAACAACTGGCAGTCCATTGACTTCCGTGAGTCCATGAATGCTTTGTTGACAAAGAAATTACTGGGACAAGATACAGATTTCCAACTTCCTACTGTTATCTGGCAGGACAATACAGCCCCTCAGACTTGGTTATCACTTGATAACTTCGGTGGGCAAAAAAACTTTGAAACCTTCTCACTTGGGCAAGAAGAACAAGCTATTCAAAACCAGTACTCAGATAAAGATTTTGAGCGTTATGGTAAGACTTACCAGACCTTCAATACAGAACTCTATCAAGGGAAAGTCAATCAGATTACTATTGACCTTCCTGTGACTAAGGATCTTCACTTGAACGGTCGTGCCCAACTTAATCTTCGTATCAAATCCAGTACAAATAAGGGGCTCTTATCTGCCCAACTGCTAGAATTTGGACAGAAGAAATACCTACAACCTTATCCAGCTATTTTAGGTTCTAGAACCATTGATAATGGACGCTACTACATGTTGGAAAATCTTAACGAATTGCCTTTTCGTGAAAATGCACAACGCGTCGTGACAAAAGGTTACCTTAATTTACAAAATAGAAATAATTTACTGTTAGTAGAGGATATTACTGCAGATGAATGGATGGATGTGCAATTTGAACTGCAACCAACTATTTACAAGTTAAAAGAAGGAGATACTCTTCGTTTAGTTCTCTATACTACTGACTTTGAAATCACCATCCGTGACAATACCGACTACCACTTGACTGTCGACCTCGCTCAGTCCACACTTACCATACCTCACTAAAAAAGGAGTTACATTATTATGAATAAATCTGAACACCGACACCAACTCATACGCGCTCTTGTTGCAAAAAACAAGATTCATACACAGGCTGAGTTGCAAGCCCTTCTTGCTGATAACGACATTCAAGTTACCCAGGCAACTCTCTCACGCGACATCAAAAATATGAATCTGTCAAAAGTCCGCGAAGAGGATAACTCTTACTACGTGCTTAATACAGGTTCTATCTCAAAATGGGAAAAACGTCTCGAACTCTACATGGAAGACGCCCTTGTCTTGATGCACCCAGTTCAACACCAAGTCCTACTAAAAACCCTTCCTGGACTGGCTCAATCCTTTGGTTCTATCATTGATGCTTTGAGCTTCCCTGACGCTATCGCTACTCTCTGTGGCGATGATGTCTGTCTCGTCATCTGCGAAGATGCAGAAGCTGCTCAAAAATGCTTTGAAGAATTGAAAAAATTCGCTCCACCATTTTTCTTTGAAGAATAACAAAATCCCGTGTCTGATGAGGCACGGAATTTTTTTATCTTCTTTACTGAGATGGATTTTCTTTTTTAGTTCGTGCCAATCTCAGAGCACGATTTGGATTGAGACGATTAAATAGTTCTTCCAATTTCTTTTCATTCCAAACGTCTGCGGCGGAGACGAAGTTGCCATCCGCATCTCGGAAAGATATCGGTTTATCTCCCATATCAGTCTCCTAGTCTACAAATTCAAACTCAAATTTACCAATTCGGACCAAGTCACCATCTTTAGCACCACGCGCACGAAGGGCTTCATCAACCCCCATACCACGAAGTTGGCGGGCAAATTTCATGACAGATTCATCACGATCAAAGTTGGTCATATTAAAGAGTTTCATGAGTTTTTCACCAGAAAGTACCCATGTCGCATCGTCATCACGGCTAATTTCAAAGTCTTTCTCTTCCTCGTCAAAGCCGTAGTAGGCTTCTTCTTCCATATCAGACTCATCGTAGAGCAAGAATTCTGGTGTCTTGTCTAACAATTCAGCTGTAGCATCCAAAAGTGTTGCCAGACCTTGCTTAGTCAATCCAGAAATCGGGAAGATAGCTGGTAACTCTTCAAATTCATCATAGTTTTCAGCCAATTTTTTCTTGAATTCTTCAAGATTTTCCTGACTTTCAGGCATATCCATCTTATTGGCTACAATAATCTGTGGACGCTCCATGAGGCGAAGATTGTATGACTCCAGTTCTTTATTGATGGCAAGATAATCCTCATATGGATCACGGCCTTCGCTAGCTGACATATCAATGATGTGAAGGATGACACGTGTACGCTCGATGTGGCGGAGGAACTGGGTTCCCAGACCAACTCCTTGACTAGCCCCTTCAATCAAACCTGGTAAATCAGCTACTGCAAAGGATTCACCTGATTGGGTACGAACCATACCTAGATTTGGCACAATGGTCGTAAAGTGGTAGGCACCAATTTTAGGTTTAGCTGAGGTAATAACACTTAAAAGTGTTGATTTCCCTACAGATGGGAATCCTACTAAACCGACATCTGCCAAGATTTTTAGTTCCAATTGTAACTCACGCTCCTGACCTGGTTCTCCATTTTCAGAGATTTCCGGTGCAGGATTTTTTGGTGTCGCGAAACGAATATTTCCACGTCCACCACGACCACCGTGGGCTACAATAAATTCTTGCCCATGTTCAATCAAATCTGTTAAAACTTTGCCAGTCTCTGCATCACGGACAGTCGTACCTTGCGGCACTCGAACTCTAAGATCCTCAGCACCACGGCCATGCATCCCTTTGGTCATTCCTTTCTCACCAGAATCAGCCTTGAAATGACGATTGTAGCGGAAATCCATCAAAGTACGCAAACCTTCGTCTACAACGAAGACGACATTGCCTCCACGACCACCATCACCACCCCAAGGACCACCATTAGGGACATATTTTTCACGGCGAAAGGCAACCATGCCATCACCACCATTACCAGCCTTGACCTTGATCTTAGCTGTATCTAAAAACATACTCATTTTTTCTTCTCACTTTAGAAAAGGGCTGGGAAATCCCAGTCACTAAATTTTCTTGAATCTATTTTATAGATTACTGAGGGCACCAATTGCAGTTGCAAAAATTCCCAATAAACTTGCTACTAGCATGATAATCACGATAAACAAGGTTATTTTCTCAAACATAGTTTTTTTACGATTTCCATTATCTCCAAATGCCATTTTTTTCTCCTTCGTTACATTCTATTTTCTATTATCTTAGCATGAATTGAGCTAGTTTTCAATAGTCACTTGCTACAGGTGCGATCATCCATAAAATGATATAAGCTACAATTCCCGCTCCGTAACAGCAAGCAAAAACACCCCATATTACGCGAACGATAGTTGGATCCATATCAAGATAATGGGCCACTCCGGCACAAACACCCGCAATCTTTTTGTCATGCCCACTTCTCATTAATTGTTTTTTCATAGCTGTTCCTCTTTCTATTCTTCATGGTCTTTCCAATAATCTCTTATGCTGATTAACTGTGTTTTTGAAGCCTTCAGCATGCGTCTAGAGCCTTTTACCGGTACAGCGACCACCTTTTGCGGTAGATACAAAACTGTCTTAAAGATACGCTGACTAACCGTATCATCTTTAGCCAAATCTTTCTGGAAGTTATTTGAAATAATGGCATCCAGATAAAACTCATGCACTCGTTTTCCAAAGTTCTCAGCTGAAATCTCATACAATTTCTCTGATAAGGTATGCTCATTCATATCTGGCGTTGCAATCAAGGCCTCTAAAATAGCTCCAGCCAAATCATGTTCACCGTAATACAAGGTTCCAAACATTTTGTCACTGATAAGATTGTCCAGATAAGGATTTCCATGAGCAATGACAGGAGTCCCACTAGCTAAGCTTTCCAAGTAGGTCAAGCCTTGGGTTTCACTTGTCGATGCCGAGATGAAGAAATCCGCCGCCTTATAATAAAGAGCTGTCTCACTAGGAGCAATCATCCCTGTAAAGATGACCGAGTCTTGAATCTCTAGTTTCTGGGCTTGCTCTTTGAGGTCATTCAGATAAGGACCATCCCCAGCTACCACCAGTTTAACCTTGTCCTCCTCTTTCAGAACTTCTGCAAAGGCTGCTAATACTGCCTGAATATTTTTTTCATAGGAAATTCTCGAAAGACTCAGCAACATCTTTTCACCATCTTGAATCCCTAATTTACTACGTAGTTCTTTCAAATTTTCCTGCTTGATTTCTGGACGCTCAAACTTGGCTAATTCAATCCCAGTAGGAATGACCCGTTTTTCAACCTTGACCTTATAGTCAGATAGCAAGTCATGGACAATCTCACTCGGGCAAATGACTCCATCCACATCATGCAGGAAACCTCTTACTAAGTACTTTACCATACTAGGACGAATCAACATCCCCTTCGCAATATAGTGGACATAGTCTTCGTATTGTGTGTGATAGGTATGGATGACTGGAATCTTCAATTCACGCGCAATCCAAATCCCCAACAAGCCAAGAGAAAATTCTGTCTGAGTATGGATGATATCCAGCTGATACTGTTTAGCAATTTCCAGTGCTTTGCTGAATCCTCGATAGGCAAAGCGGCGATCCTTAAAAGCAAAGAAAGGAACACTTGGAATGCGGATAATTTGCCAATCTTCATAACGATTGACATCCTTATCTGTCGTCGTAAAGATAAAAACAGCATGCCCCTGCTTTTCAAGTTCTGTTTTCAAGGTTCGAATACTGGTCGCAACACCTGAAACCTGAGGAAAATAGGTATCTGTAAATAAACCAATTCGCATAGATTACCTCACTTTTTACTTTCTCCCTAAAGCGGCTTGTTTCTCATAAAAGTCCAACCAGATTTGTAACAGATGTTCTTCAGAATACTCTCTAGAAATATTCTTAGCCTTTTCTTTAAGATCTTTTAAGGCAGCAGGATTTGCTTGATATTCCAAAATAGCCTCTTTCATCTCTTCTCTATCTGCTGTCGCCCGATAATTGCCCTCCAAAATTACCTTATAAAGATCTAAATCACGCAACATAATAGGAGCTTCACAACTAGCAGCTTCTAAAATAGTCATCGGAAAGAGTTCATTGTAACTAGGCAACAAGAAAAGGTCCGCTAGGGCATACAATTCGCGCATCCGCTCTGGCGATACAATACCTGGAAAAATCAAATTTTTAGGAGGATTTTCCATCATTTTCTTGTAGCGTTCATAACCATCTGTCATACCACCAAAAGAGAAACCACCAGCCCAGATAAAGGTAATCTGAGGCAATTCCTCAGCCAGACGGATAAAATCATCAATCCCTTTGCGTTTCTGAACTTGACCAGCACCTACTACGATAAACTGATTGTCACTAAGACCTAGCTCTGTACGCAGTCTCGCTACCTCTTCCTGTGGAAGAGGATGCCATTTTTCCTTGTTTACAAAGTTAGGAATATAGGTCACTTTTTCACGTGGAATACCAGCTGCCACCAAATCCTCGATAAACATAGGATTGACCACAACCAAGTGCTCCATCCGGTTGTAAAAAGAAAATACATAGCGTTTCACAATTCCCTTTAAGAAAAATGGAATTTTCAAACTCCCCTCAAGTGTATCAGGCAAGAAATGCACATAGCCAATTTTCCTTCCTGAGCGTTTCTTTTGAAATGTTGACAAATAATAGGGGAAATCAATTGTATGAAAGTGAGTCACATCTGCCTCTACTGGAAGATTTTCTGTAACAATCAATTGGTCCTTGGCATCACGGTGAAGAAGACGAACTAATTCACGGTAGGCACCTGAAACTCCTTGTCCTGCCACTTTCTCACTTGAACTCAACATATTGATGCGTAATTTCTTTTTTTCCATAACTACTATTATATCATTTTCTTTGAATAAAATCAGCAAAAGAAAGGAGAGACTAGAGGAAAAGAGGGGGAAATTTCCTCGCTCTTCCAATAATCTCTCACATGCTTTTATTTGTTTACTTAATGCCTAGGGCAATGCGTGCATAGCGACTCATTTTTTCAACTGTCCAGGCTGGATACCAGACTAATTTAACCTCAGTATCCGTTACTTCTGGAACCTCTGTCATGGCATCATAAATCTGGTCTGTCAAAAGGTCTGCTAGGGGACAACCCATAGTTGTCAACGTCATATCAATCTCTGTTTGTCCTGTGTCGCCGTCAAAACGAATCTCATAGATCAAACCAAGATTGACAATATCGATTCCCAACTCAGGGTCGATAACTTCTTCCAAGGCTGTTAAAATTCGTGTTTTGATGTTTTCAATTTGCTCTTCTGTATAAGCCATATTTATCCTCACTCTTAGTCTTCAATAAAATCACGAAGCGGTTTGCTGCGACTTGGTTGACGTAGTTTTCTCAAAGCCTTAGCTTCAATCTGACGGATACGCTCGCGAGTCACATTAAAGACTTTACCCACATCTTCAAGGGTGCGCATTTTTCCATCATCTAGCCCGAAACGGAGACGTAGAACATTTTCTTCACGGTCTGTAAGAGTATCCAAGACCTCATCCAACTGCTCACGCAAGACGATACGAGTTGTATAGTCCACTGGATTTTCAATCACTTCATCTTCGATAAAGTCCCCAAGGTGGCTATCATCCTCTTCACCGATTGGAGTTTCAAGGGATACCGGTTCTTGGGCAATCTTCAAGATTTCACGAACCTTATCAGGTGTCATATCCATTCGTTCAGCGATTTGTTCTGGTGTTGGATCTTGTCCCAATTCTTGAAGGAGATTCCGCTGTTCACGAACAAGCTTGTTAATCGTTTCAACCATGTGGACTGGGATACGGATGGTACGAGCTTGGTCCGCAATAGCACGAGTGATAGCCTGACGAATCCACCAAGTTGCATAAGTTGAGAACTTGAATCCTTTAGAATAGTCAAACTTGTCAACCGCCTTCATCAAGCCCATGTTCCCTTCTTGAATCAAGTCAAGAAACTGCATACCACGGCCGACATAGCGTTTAGCAATAGAAACAACCAAACGAAGGTTGGCTTCCGCAAGGCGTTGTTTAGCTTCGATGTCACCCGCTTCAACAGCCAGTGCTAACTCTTTTTCCTCTTCATTGGTCAAGAGAGGAACGACTCCGATTTCTTTCAAGTACATACGGACAGGGTCGTTGACCTTAGCCGAAGTCGACCCAATCAAGTCCTCATCGCTGAGTTCTGGCTCTTCTTCTGCACTAAGAACACGCGCACTTGGATTTCCTTCGTTATCTGTGATAGAAATTCCCGCATCCTGAATCCGTTGCAAGAGATCTTCAATCCCATCAGCGTCCAAGGTAAAAGGAACGACAAGACTAGCATTGATTTCATCATCTGTTGCTGTCCCTTTTTGCTTATGATTACGGATAAATTCTGCTACTTGTACATCAAATGTTGTTACTTCTTTTTGTTTTGTTGCCATTATTACTCCATTCTTCTCTTTTGGGAAATTAAACGTTCCAATTCTTCTAGGGCTGTGTCTGTATCTCCTACATGGCTAGCTTCCTGCACCTTCTTTTTGATTCTCATATTGTCCTGATTCAAGAGAGCCTTGTTTCGAGTCATTTCTACTTCACTTAATTCCTGCGGTGACATCTCAGCAGGCAAATCCTGAGCTAAGACTTGGTACCAAGCTCTTTCAACTTCCTCTGTCTGTTCTGCTAAAACTTCTGGAGGAAGATTGCCATACTGACCAAGCAAGTCATATAGGACCTGAAATTCAGGTGTAGCAAATGCAAAGTCTTCTCGCAAGCGGTAATCGTTCAAAACAAGAGGGGATTCCATCATTCGATAAAGTAGATGGGCTTCTGCCCTCATAATAGCCGATAACTGCTTGGTGACAGGCATAGTGATTGGCGTCGGTCTGGAAATTCCTTCCATGCGATTCTGCCTTTGTGCCTGACGGCTTTCATTAACAATCTGCTCAATCTGGACATAATCAAAGGACGCCAAACTGTCAGCTAAAATATGAATATAACTGTTTTGAGCAGTGATAGACTTTTCTTGAACAATCAAGGGAGCTATTTTTTCAATAAACTCAATCTGAGCCTGCAGATTTTCACTATTTTCAGGCTTATACTGGTGAATGTAGAACTCAATCGGACTAATACGAGTTTTCGTTAATAGATAGGCCAAGTCTTCTGGGCCATTTTTTTGTAGATACTCATCTGGATCCAAGTTATCAGGCATGCTGACAATTTGCACAGGTATATCACCAATTTCGTCCAGCGCTTTCAATGTCGCAGCTTGCCCAGCCTTATCGCCATCGTAAACAAGAACCAACTTCTTGGTTAGCCTTTTCAGATGCTCAACATGCTCACGACTTAAAGCTGTTCCCATAGATGCGACAGCATTTTCGATTCCAGCCCGATAGGCTGCAATGACATCCATGAATCCTTCCATCAGATAAATCTCACTGGCTTTTCCAGAAGATTTTTTAGCCCTATCCATATGATATAATTCGTAACTTTTGTTAAAAATTGCAGTCGATCGGCTATTTTTATACTTAGAAGTTTGTGAATCCGTTTTCTGCCAGATACGACCTGAGAAGGCAATAACCTTTCCCTGGTCATTGGTCAGGGGAAACATAATCCGATTGTGAAAGGTGTCTACAAATTGATTGGCATCTGAGAGGTAAAATAGTCCCGAATCCAAGAAATCCTCTTCACGATACTGACCAGCCAAACGTTGATAGAGATAGTTTCGTTCTGGAGGTGCTAAACCAATCCGAAAATGCTTGAGCACTTCATCTGTCAAACCACGCTGATAAAGGTAGTTTCTGGCCTCTTCCCCCATAGTCGTTGTCATGAGAATGGCATGATAAAATTTGGCAGCATCTTCGTGCATATCATAAAGAGCTTGGTGAGGTGAGACTGGCTTCTGCTCACTATAAAGCGGTTTTTCCACCTCAATCCCAACACGCTGACCTAAGATTTGGACAGCCTCCATAAAGGGAACCCCTTGGTACTCCTCGATGAACTTAAAAACATCACCAGAGCGACCACAACCAAAACAGTGATAAAACTGCTTGTCCTCTACAACGTTGAAAGAAGGTGTTTTTTCACCATGAAAAGGACAGAGCCCTAGATAGTTCCGTCCTGCCTTTTGTAAAGAAATCACATCACCTATGACTTCCACAATGTTGGCATTGTTTTTGATTTCTTCAATGACTTGTTTGTCAACCATACACAATACCTCCATGTTATCATAGTTTACTTTATATAGTATACTTTATTTCAGAAAAAAAGTAAACCATTTCACTCATTTTCCCTACTTTATTCAAAGAGTTGATAATAATCAGAGATTTTCATTTTTGCTTTTTCTTCTTGCTTCAAATCTTGGATAATTCGTCCTTCTTTCATGACAATTAAGCGATTGCCATACTTAAGAGCATCTTCCATATGGTGGGTAATCATAAGCGCTGTCAACTGGTCTTTCTTGACAAATTCATCCGTCAATTCCATCAAGGCCACACTGGTCTTTGGATCAAGGGCTGCAGTATGCTCGTCTAACAAGAGTAATTCAGGACGCTTCAAGGTTGCCATCAAGAGACTCAAAGCCTGTCTTTGACCACCTGATAAAAACTCAATCGGTGTATTCAAATGTTTCTCAAGACCGTTTCCCACTTTTTCAATGGTTGACTGAAATTCATCCTTATAGCTAGCCAGACGTCTCGGAAACAGTCCACGCTTTTCACCACGAAACTTGGCAATCAAGAGATTCTCTGCCACTGTCATACGAGGAGCTGTCCCCATCTTGGGATCTTGGAAGACTCGAGACAGATACTTAGCCCGCTTTTCTGGTGAAAACTTGGTAACATCTTCACCCAAAATACGGATGGTTCCACTGGTTAATGACAAGGTTCCTGCAATAGTGTTAAAGAGAGTTGATTTCCCAGCACCATTTCCACCTAAAATCGTGATAAAGTCCTGTTCAAAAATTTCTAATGAAACATCATTTAAAATAATCTTTTCTTCATCAAAGCCATTTTTAACGACTTTGGTTGCATTTTTTAATTCTACAATTGCTGTCATTTGCTTAACTTGGCTCCTTTCAAGATGGTTTGCTTAAATGTTGGAATCATGAGGCAGACTGCTAAAATCACTGCACTGTATAGACGAAGGTAACTTGTGTTAAATCCAAGCGCAATAACTGCCCACACTAAGAATTGATAAGCGATAGAACCTACAACGATGGTAACCAGACGTTCTGCCAAGCTCAAACTCTTGAAGATAACTTCCCCAATAATCAAACTTGCAAGCCCCACAACGATGACACCAATTCCTCGAGATACATCAGCATACCCTTCTTGCTGGGCAATAAGAGCTCCTGCAAGTGCAATCACACCATTTGATAAAACCAAGCCCATAAGCTCCATGCGTCCAGTATGAATCCCGAAACTTCTAGCCATATCAGGATTGTCACCTGTAGCAATATAGGCTTGTCCTAGTTTGGTATCCAAGAAAAAGAGCATGAGAGCAATAACAAGACTGACAAAGATGAGACCTGTCAAGAGTTGGTTCAAATCTGAATCAAAAGGCAAAACATCCTGAATTTGCTTGGTTCCAAGCAGTCCTAAGTTTGCACGCCCCATAATCAAGAGCATGATAGAGTGGCAAGAAGTCATCACCAAAATCCCTGAGAGCAAGGTTGGGATCTTCCCTTTTGTATAAAGAAGTCCTGCAGCCATTCCAGCCAAACAACCTGCTCCTACAGCAAGCAGTGTCGCTAAAAAAGGGTTCACGCCTTTCGTTATCAGAGTGACAGCAACAGCTCCCCCAAGAGGGAAGGAACCTTCTGTTGTCATATCTGGAAAGTTTAAAATCCTAAATGTCATAAAGATCCCCAGACCTAAAATAGCCCAGACAAATCCTTGAGAAATAATAGATAATATCATTTGTTTCTTAACCTTTTCTATATGATTTTTATTGTAAAAAATTGGAGGAGATGTCCCCAACTCCTCCATTGTAGATTATTCAATCACTTGTCCTGCTTCTTTTAGAACAGATTCAGGAATCGTAATACCTAGCTCTTGTGCCAATTTTTTGTTAATTACTGACTTACCAGTTGAAAAGACATTGACTGGAGTATCAGCTGGTTTTGCACCTTTCAAGACTTGCGCAATCATTTTACCTGTTGCCACACCAAGGTCGTGTTGGTCAACTACAACTGATGCCAAGCCACCTGCTTCTACCATGGCAGTTGCGCTTGGGTAGATTGGTTTTTTAGCTGATTGGTTGCTTGATACAACTGTTGAGAAGGCTGAAGCGATTGTGTTATCAATTGGAACCCAGATAGCATCAACTTTGCTAGTCATAACATTGACTGTTGAAGCAATTTCATTTGTTGAAGGAACCGCAAATGTTTCTACTGTCAAACCTGCTTTTTCAGCAAAAACCTTAAATTCTTCTACCTGTGTTTTTGAATTATCTTCGCTACTTGAGTAAAGAGCTCCGATTGTTTTCACATTTGGTGTCAAAGCTTTGATGAGTTCAACTTGTTGTTGAGCTGGATTGTGGTCAGACACTCCTGTAATGTTGCCACCTGGTTTTTTCAAATCTTTAACCAAGTTAGCACCAATTGGGTCTGTAATAGCAGCCATGATAACTGGTAGGTCTTTTGTTGCACTAGCCAAACCTTGAGCAGCTGGTGTTGCAATACCAACCACAAGGTCATTCCCATTTGCAACCAATTGTTTACTCATTGTTGCAACCTTACTTTGGTCACCTTCTGAGTTCATAAAATCGATTTTAAGTTGATCATCTTTATAACCTTCTTCTGCAAGTCCATCTTGGATCCCTTTATAAATCAAATCAAGAGATGGATGGCTCACAAACTGAAGGACACCAACTTTGGCAACTTTCTTCTCATTCTTAGCTTCTGGTTTATTCATTGAAGAGTAAATCAAGCTTCCTGCTACTAAGACTGCTAATGCAGCAATAATTCCAATTAAACGTTTATTTTTCATTCTATTTCTCCTTTTTACTTCCTTTAAAATACTTCACTTATCTAATACTCTTCGAAAATCTCTTCAAATCACGTCAGCGTCGCCTTGCCGTACTCAAGTACAGCTTGCGGCTAGCTTCCTAGTTTGCTTTTTGATTTTCATTGAGTATAAACAAGCGACGCCATCGTTTTCTTTCCATACTAACCTCCATCAAAAAAGTCCTCACACAAAAAACTTGTGTGAGGACGTCGATGCGCGGTACCACCTCAATTATAGGGAATTTCCCTATCGCTCTGTCTCGCAATAACGAGATGCACTGTAAGGTGTGCTCACCGAATTTTTATGATTTCAAATTCTAAATAACATTCAGCCCAATTTTCATCATCATCACTTATCTGTTTTCAGCTACCACAGACTCTCTAAAAAGTTTGAATGATTACTTTTCTGAATGGTTAAATTATATCATTTTTCAACTACTTGTCAAGACTTTTTGAGAATTTTTTTGATATTCACTCTTGAAAATTATCAACCTGAATTACGCAATCCTGTTGCAATTCCGTTGATGGTGATATGAATCAATCGTTCTTGATCACTGGACAATTCTCCACGACGTTGGCGTTTAATCAACTCTAACTGAATATAGTTGAGAATATTAAAGTAAGGCATACGGTAATCCAGACTAGCTTTTAGATATGGATTGTCAGCTAAGAGTTCGTCATGTCCTTCAATAGCCAAGATAACGTTCTTAGTAACTTGCCATTCATTTAAAATAGTCTCATAGATGGCCTTAACTTGCTCGTCTTCACAAAGTTTAGCATATTCAAAAGCAATATTCATATTTGATTTTGACAAAACCATATCAACATTTGAAAGAAGCGATTGGAAGAAAGGCCAATTTTGGTACATATCTCGTAAGATAGCAATATTCTCTGGATTTTTATCGATAAATTCCTTGAAGCTTGAACCAACCCCGTACCATCCAGGGAACATAACACGACTCTGTGACCATGAGAAGACCCAAGGGATGGCACGCAAACCACCGATTTCAGTAATCGTCTTACGAGCGGCTGGACGAGAACCAATATTAAAACTTGAAATAGCCTTGATTGGACTTGACTCGAAGAAATAATCATAGAAATGCTCATTACCAAAGACCAAATCACGGTAGATATCGTAACTACGGTTCACTACTTGATCCATAATGGCTTCATAACGATTTGAGGTATTGGTATCGCTCTTCTTCTGAGTAATCATACGGTTAATAGCTGCCGATACTAGCATTTCAAGATTATAGTAAGCGGCGTCTTTATTACCGTATTTATTCCCAATTACTTCACCCTGCTCCGTCAAGCGGATACGATCCTTGATAGACTTGAGCGGTTGAGATGTGATGGCTTCATAGGTTGGCCCACCACCACGACCGACAGTACCACCACGACCATGGAAAAAGGTAACCTTAACGCCAAATTCATCTCCAATAGCAGTCAATTGTTGTTGAGCCTTGTAGAGGGTCCAACATGATGACAAGTAACCGCCATCTTTATTACTGTCAGAGTAGCCAAGCATGATTTCTTGGTAGTTATTTCGTGAGGCAATCCATTTTTTGGCAAGGCTAAGAGAAAGATATTGTCTCATTGTTTCCTCTGAATGATCCAAGTCTTCAATTGTTTCAAAAAGGGGAACAATCTGAACACGCGCCCTTTCCGTATCCACCAGTCCTACTTCTTTTAATAAAATAGCTAATTCTAGCATATCAGAAAGGCTGGTTGCATGTGAAATGATGGTCTGACGGATGACATCATCTCCCAACTTATCTTTCAAAACACGAGCCGTCTTAAAAATAGCTAGTTCTTTTGCTAATAATTCTGATTTTTCTGCGTGAGTCGCAGAAAGAATTCGTGGATCTTCTTCTAATTCTTTCAAGAGAAGGTCACACTTTTCTTCTTCGCTCAACTCGCTATAGCGAGAATGAATTCCTGCTGATTTCAAGAGTTCTGCCACACAGGCTTCATAGACGCTAGAGTCTTGTCGCATATCAATTGATGCTAGGTAAAAACCAAATATCTCTACTGCCTGCAATAATTCCACAAAATCACCTGAAATCAAGGACCCGCCCTTATTTTCCAGTAGAGAATCTCGAATGGCAATCAAATCCTTGTAAAAATCATTGGCGGTTTCATAACGAGTCCCAACTTCCTTATCATCAATCAGATAGGTTTTAGTTGCCTGAATTTTTGATTGAATATCAAACAAGGCACGACGGTAAAGCTCTTTTTCGCGATAAATCGAGTTATCCTTGGATTGACGAGCCATTTCTCTGACTTGCTTACTTACATTGACAATGCTAGTTGAAAGAGAAAATTCACGATAAAGTTGGTAAATCTTTTCATCGTAGTAGTTCATGATGACTTCACACTGAGTGAGTGCAGACTGCTTCAAGGTCTCTGCTGTAACAAATGGATTTCCATCACGGTCACCACCTATCCACATACCCATGGTGATCGGTTTAGCCTGTTTTAAATTCAGCCCATGGGCTTGCGCTAAGCGCTTATACTCCGTCGTCAAGTGAGGTACAGCTTTCAAAAAGGAGCTGTTGTAATATTCCATAGCATTCGTGATTTCGTTAGTCACTTTTAATTTTTTCTCACGAATCATGTCTGTCTGCATGATAATTTCGATGTAACGACGCAAATCATTGTGCCATTTTTCTTTATTGATCAACCCCAACTTAACATCACGGTATTTACGCAAAAGACTATGGATATGATTTGTTAAATCCAACATACTTTTGCGTTGCACTTGTGTTGGATGGGCTGTCAAAACAGGGACAACATTCAAGTGTTCTAGGATCTCAACGGCATTTTCTTTTTCAGCAACCATTTTGATCGTTGTAGATAATTTACCTAAATAGTCCTGATCAATATTATTTTGATGATTGATTTCATAAGCTAAATCCACATCCTCTGAAATATTAATCAAAAGAGGTAAGATTGAAAAATAGCGTGAAATATAGACCATTTCATCATTTGATAAGCTAGTCACTAGACGGTTTAGACCTTGATAATCTTCTTGAGTTGACAATTCTTTCAACTGCATGATTTTTTCAAAGGTCTCTGGGGCAAGCATGTTTTTAGTAATATCTTCCAATAATTCTGTTAGAATCAATACTTCTTCTTGCACAACACTTTTATTACTATAATTTTCTAATTTTTGAAGAGACATAGACTATCCTTTCTTTATTCTACTTCACAGAAGGTTCATTGGTTGATTTTCCAATTCTCGGTACAACTTAGCGCGTTTTTCACTGGCATCAATATTTAAGACAAAGGCCACTGCCACTGATAAGACTAGAAGACTATTTCCACCCTGGGATAAGAAGGGAAAGGTTACTCCTGTGGATGGAATCAAGCCCGAAATCCCTCCGATATTGACAAATACCTGAACCAACATCATCCCTCCGACACCGAGTGCAACCATGGCATTGAAAGGATTCTCCGCTCGGATACCGACCAAGATAATCCGCAAAATCATGAAAAACAAGAGAGCTAAAATAAGACTGGCACCAACAAAGCCAAATTCTTCAATCACGATAGAAAAGACAAAGTCTGTATGAGCTTCTGGTAAATAACCTCGTTTTTCAATCGAGTTTCCAAGACCTAGACCAAACCAACCGCCATTGACCATGGCAAAATAAGAATTAGATAACTGGTGACCCGCATCAGCACGATCGGCAAAAGGATTAAAAAAGGCACTAAAGCGCTTGGCTACATAGCCAAATACTGGAATTTTTGAAAAGGTCTCAACACCGATAAGGCTGATAGTGGTCAAGACAAAGACAGAAGCGGCAGATACGAGCGCCAGAATGGTTGAAAACCAGCGATAAGCGATTCCGCTAACTGTATACATAATCAAGGAAACCAAGACTAAGATAGTTGCATTTCCTAAATCAGGGAAAATTCCCAAACTTCCAATCAGAACTAGGAGAACGAATCGCCAATCATTAAAAGCACGGGGAAGCCATTGATTTTGAGTCAAAACTTGAAAATCATAAATAGCTATTTCTTCTTGCTGTTTGGAGAATCGGTGAGCCAAATACCAAATAATAATGATTTTCAAGTACTCAGCTGGCTGAATAGTTACTCCTGCAACCGAAATCCAACCGTATGCCCCGTTTACGGAAATACCAATAAAACGAGCCAAGAACAATAAAATCATTTCTATCAATATAACTAAAATGATTAGTCGCTCATTTCTCAAAAAATCTAGTCTCAATTTATAAATTAAGGCAATCAGTATCAAACTAACAATCCAAAAGATTCCTTGGTTTCGAACCAATTGCAAGGCGCTCTTGCCTTCTTCAATTAAAATAGCGCTGGTGGTCGAATAGACCACAATCAAGCCCAAAATAGATAAAAGCAAGTAGGGAATCAAGATGGAATAATTTAATAAGTGCCTCTTACTAATCTTCATAGTATCACCACTCTACTAGGATACAGACAAATCTGTTCCAAATTCCGTTTTATTTTCTAGTTTTGATTGCTATTATACCATTTTTTCAGAAAGAAAAAAACTCTTACCTTACAATCCTTCGAATTTTACTGTTTTTACAGAATCATTTCCAGACTCAAGTTCAAAAAATACAAACCTCAAAAGAGATTTGTATTGATTTGGACTATTCGTTTGATGTACTACTGCTTGAGCTTGAATCTCCACCACCGATATATTGGGTAAAGATATTTTGGAAGGCTTGGTCCTTAACCTTGATATTGGCTGCTTGCAATTCTTTTCCGATAATGCTTTGAACAAATGTTGAATCATTTTGTTTTTGAGTCAAGATAACAGTTTTTAATTTTTCTTTGTAGTCATCAATATTAGATGATTTTTCTGTTTTCTTAATGAGTTTTACAATGTAATATTGGCTACTGTAGGCTTGTGTGCCAGTTGCTGTAATCACATCAGAAATGCCATTTACATCTAAAGCGAAAGCGGCTTTCTTGACTTGCTCAGGTACTTCCGTTGAAGCAGAATCAAAGGTAATTTCTCCACCATTCGCTTTAGTTTTTTCATCAGTTGAGTTATCTTTGGCTAATTGAGCAAAATCAGCACCTTCTGCCTTGGCTTTTTCGAGAACTTCTTTAGCCTTATCTTCATTGTCAAGACGGATGATTTGAGCCGTTACATCTGGAGTGTATTCGTCAAAGGCCTTCTTGTAAGCATCATCTGTCAATTCAGCTTCTGCTGCCTTCTTAACTGCCAACTCAACTAATTTACTTGTACGAATTTGAGCTTTACGTGTTTCAAGGGTCATTCCTGCTTGTGACAAGACACGTTGGTAGTTCTCACCATATTGTTTTTCTTCTTCGGCGATAGTATCATCGACCTCTTTATCATCAAGCT
Source organism: Streptococcus sp. 5346 (assembly GCF_013277455.1). GTDB lineage: Bacteria > Bacillota > Bacilli > Lactobacillales > Streptococcaceae > Streptococcus. The sequence goes on along the minus strand of NZ_VMMY01000003.1, from coordinate 197,524 downwards.
CTGAGCCATATTGTTTTTCAAAAACTTTTTGGATGGTCATATTTAACAAGACTTGTTGGGCTGAAGGGTTGCTTTTCACTTGCTCATAAAATTGATGTTCTGTGATGACATCCCCTTTCATGCTGATAAGATCTGCTCCTTCTGAACCTTTCGAACAAGCTGCTAAAGTTGCTACTGATAATAGTGTAATGGCACCTGCCAATAGTTTTTTCTTCATGTCTACTCCTTTGAGATAAGTGTTACTCTATCTATTTTACTATATTTTCTTAAATTTTTCTGAAAATCATTCGCTGTCAGGCAATTGAACATCTGCTACATTTTTACGAAGCATGAGAATGCCGTCTCCCAGAGGTACTAATGTTGCGGTGAGTCCTGGATTGTCTAAGGTTGCATCAAATAGTCTTTGAAGGCCTCGATAAATGGTTCGCTGGCCACGACGAACTTCCATAATGTCCTTGGCAACATCACCACCTTGAAAAATATCATCCAAGACAACCACACCTCCAACTTCCAAATGTTTGAGGATTTCTGGCAGAAAAACGATGTATTTAGACTTGGCAGAGTCCATAAAGACGAAATCATAAGACTCTGTCAGTGTAGATAAGACATCCACCGCATCTCCCTCTAGGAGAGTGATTTGCTTACGACTATCAAACTGGGCAAAATTTTCCTTGGCAAAACCAATCATTTCTGGATTGCGATCAATGGTTGTAATCTTTGCATTTGGCGCATGTTCTGCCATCAAGAGGGCAGAAAAACCGATAGCCGTCCCAATTTCCAGTATGTTTTTAGGTTGCATGGTTTCCATGAGAAAACGGAAATAAGCAACCGTTTCATGGGGAATAATGGGAATATTTTCCTTGCGGGCAAAGTCTTCTAATTCTTTCAAAGATCCTATGACTTGCTTTTGGCGCTGACGCATCAAGTCTACAATTTCTTCCTTGACGACAGGGCGACGCATATTATGGTTGGCATTTTTACTATACGATTCAACCATCTTATGCCAATCCCAATTTTTCAACAAGGGCTTCAAACTCATTCAAACGACGTTCAAAGACTGCAAAGGCATCGTTGAGGTAGTCTTCTTTCTCCATATCAACACCAGCTTTTCTCATGACATTAAGTGGATAGTCAGATTTACCTGCCTTGAGGTAGTCGATATAGCGGTCACGGTCTTCTTGACTACCATGGACAATTTTTTCAGCCAGGGCTGAAGCTGCCGCAAAGCCTGTTGAATATTGATATACATAGTAGTTATAGTAGAAGTGTGGAATGCGAGCCCACTCGTATTGGATTTCAGGATTGTCTTCCTTACTCAAACCATAATATTCTTGGTTCAAGTCTGCGTAGAGTTTATTTAGGAAATCGCTTGTCAAGACTTCCCCATTTTGGTCTGCTTGATGAATAGCGTGTTCAAACTCAGCAAATTGAGTTTGGCGGAAAACTGTCCCACGGAAACCGTCTAGGAAGTTATTGAGAATAGCAAAGCGCGTTGCATCATCTTCCACTTCTTCCAATAATTTCTCCGTCAAGATATTTTCATTGGTAGTTGATGCAATCTCAGCCAAGAAGATAGAATAATCTCCGTAAACATAAGGCTGCGTTTCACGAGTATAGCTGGAATGCATACTGTGACCTGTTTCATGAACAAGGGTAAAGAGATTGTCTAGATTGTCCTGCCAGTTTAGGAGCATAAAGGCATTGGTATCGTAAGAACCGCCAGAGTAGGCACCTGAACGCTTGCCTTGATTTTCGTAAACATCAATCCAACGCTCGCTGAAGGCACGTTTAACGCGGCTCAAGTAATCCTCACCCAAGACTGACAAGGCTTCTTCTGCTTTTTTTAAGGCTTCTTGGTAGGTAAAACTATATTCAACAGATGAAAGCGGTGTGTAGACATCGTACATCTTGAGATCTGAAATCCCCAAGATTTTTGAACGAAGCTCAAGGTAACGATGCAAGAGTGGCAAATGCTTGCGAACTGCTGCTACCAAATTATCATAAACACTCTCTGGAACAAAATTTGCTGCAAGAGCTGCATGACGCGCACTCTTGTAGTTGCGAACTTTTGCACGGTAGTTTTGCACTTTAACATTGGTTTGCAAGGTTTTGGCATAGGTATGTTGGAATTGTTCATAAGTCGCATAAAGAGCTTGATAGGCACCACGACGCACCTCACGATTTTTAGACTCCATCAAACGTGTGTAAGTCCCATGAGATAGCTGAACTTCCTTACCATCATCGTCAAGAACATAAGGGAAAACAATATCCGCATTGTCCAAGATAGCGAATGTTTCACTTGCCGAACCAAAGATTTCTCCAGCGCCAGCCAATAATTCTTCTTCACGTTGTGAAAGAACGTGTTCCTTGCCTTGCAAAAGCTTATCAAAATAGTGTTGATAAACCTGCAATTTTGGCTGAGCTTCTAAAAAGTCAGCATACTGCTTTTCACTGATTTCCATAAATTCAGGTTCATAGAATGAAAAGGCTTGGTCCAGCTGGCTATAGAGAGTCATTGCTTTGGCGTAATACTCTTGGTACTTGGCTTCACGTGTGTCCTGGTCATTTTTCATATGAGCATAAACGTAAAGCTTCTCCATTTGGCGTTCCATTTCAAGAGAAAATTCAGTGATTTCTAGTAGGTTATCCGCACTATCCAATAGATGGCCTTCATACTGGGCTACTGTCTCCAATTGTTCTGTTAAATCTTTTAAGGCTTCTTCCCAAGCCTGGTCAGTTGGGTAGATCGTTGATAGATCCCATGTATCTTTTTCATTGATTTCATGTCTTTGTAATACCATTAGATTCCTCCATCCTTTCTATTCTACCATATTTTTTAAGAAATATTGCTGATAAAAGGCTGGTGGATAGAGCTTTTGCCAATCATTTTGAGGATTTTCTTGATAATAGGTTTGAAAATACTGATAATAGCGAGTCAAATCTTTCTCAATTTGGCAAAAATCACCTACTAGTGGTCGAATTTGTGGATACCATTCTTTCAGTCCATAAGTCAGGAGATTTACTCCCTTTTGATAGGCTTCTGCTTGTTCTCTCATCCAAATGGGATTTTGATAGTACAGTTGTTGCCGGATATAACGACAGATGTCCTTATCCTGAGAAACACTAAAACTAGATATTTTTTGTTTCTTATAGGGAAGACGTAATATCTCCAGTAGACTATCTTGTCCATAGGAAAATTCCATGATTTGATAATGGAGTTTACCACGGAGGTCTTGGTGGATCAGGTATTTGAGCCTTAAAATCTGTTTTTCTTTGTCTAATTCCCAAACATAAAAGCCCATGTTTTGACTGAAATAGAGAAAACCTTGTTGCAGACGAGTCAAACGGTCTTTGAGCCACAGTTTTTGCCCCAGCAACCACAGTACTTGGTAACCCTGACTACGATAGCCCTCACTGCGCTCTTTAAGAACTTTTTGAGACAAGGGACTACACTGAACTTCTAGAGCTAGATTGCCATTTACAAACACATCTGCAATCTGTTTAAGCTCTGGAAGGGGGTATTCTAATTGAACTTCTGTCTCTTTTTTTAACCAGTGATAGAGGGATTCCTTATTGGCTAGGTGTTCTGGACTTTCATTTTCAAATGAAAAATCACAGTCTTTTAAAGATTTATGGGCAAAATGGGTTCGGACACTTGGACCTTGGCGCAAACGGAGCTGACCTCCACAAGCTGGGCAGGTGTATGCTTGCTTCTCAAGCTTATCCTCTAACACATTTACCAATTTGCCCCTAGCATCTCTCGCAACAAACATGATTTTCCTCCTTTTCTATATTATTCGAAAAAAAGAAAAAAGATCAGGAAATTTCCTAATCTTCATCATTCTATAATTTTAGAGTTGCAAGCGACTTTCAAGAGCTTGTGTCAACACTTCAGAATAGTTCACTTTCTCACGATCCGCAAGTCTGACTAGCCACTCTGGAACCGTAACATTTTTTCGAATCGCTTTATTATTCTTTACGAAAGGTAAGGGATTGACCTGAATCAAAGTCACAAATCCATCAGAAGCTTTCAACATAGAAATGTCACTAGGAGTAGGTAGAGCCAGTCCTTCATCAATATAAGAAGCTAAAACACTCTCAAGCATTTCCCGAGCATTTTTCATTGCAAGTTCAATCGTTGCTCCTTCAGTCCCGCCTCCAAACTCCGGAAATTCAATCCAGTATCCAGTACCTTCTTTATGAAAAATAGCAGGATAAGATTTTAGCATAATACACCTCCACAATTTCCAAATCAACTACAATCCCAAATCTTTTACTATTTTTTTCTCTAAACCTTTTCCTAGATCATCATTACCGTGAACTGGAATAGTGACAAGATAGGGAACTCCTTCTTTCTTAAAATGATGATGACTTCCTCTCTTACGAACTTCAATCCATCCATTTGCAAGAGCTAATTTTACCATTTCCTTACCTGTGATTGGCATGTATGGTCACCTTTCTAGCTAAAATTATACTTATAATGCGTATTTTTGTCAATTCTTCTATCTTATCTATTCGTAAAAAAAGAAAAAAAAGATCAGAAAAATTCCTAATCTTCATTCATTTTTATTTGATTTTCTTAGCTAACATGGTCGCAAAGCGTAGTTGAATACGATTGCCATTTTCGTCACGACGGTGCAAATGGCCTGGATTTTCATTGTACTTAACCAATTCCCAGTCCTTGTAATAGTCTGCCAATTCCCCTTCTTTAAATGTGAATGGGAAGTTCACTGAGCAAGGGTAATCTTCCGTATCCATAGCACAAACGATAAGATTATAGCCACCGACCGTGGTATGCTCCTGCATATTTTTGATAATTGCAGGAATGCGGTCTGCTTGCAAAAACATGAGAACAACAGTTGATACGATAAAATCATAGTCTTGGCTAATACTGGCTGAATTGATATCGTAAAGACCAACAGGCATATCCATGTCTTCCTGCTCCACAATGCTTTGCAAGATTTCAAGAGCCAGTTCATTTTGATCTACAGCCGTCACATCAAAACCTTGCTGGGCTAGAAAGAGTGCATTACGACCTTGACCACAGCCCAAATCCAAGGCTTTCCCTGATTTTACTGTCTGCATGGCCTCTAAGACCTCTGAATGAACAGGATTGGTATTGTATTTCTTAGGGAAATAATCCTCAGGTTTACAATAAAATTCCAAGTACCATTCTACATCGTCTGTGGCAGCTTCCACTCGGTGCCAGGCTTGTGGTTGTGCCATGGGATTGTCAGCCCCTGCTTCAAATAGGTGTTCAGCTAGAACTTCCCCTTCTTCGGTCAATTCAATAAACTTGAGGGTTCCCTTCAAGACAGTAATTTTCCCCCAAGTCCCAACCTTGGTATTGTGTTTCTGCTGAACAGCCTCTGGCATGGTTTCTTTAGTCCACAAAGACATACGTTTATAGGCAACTAGTTTTTCCATCTTCATTCCTCTTTTTATCGCTGATTAACAGCTTTCATAACACGCGCGATGTCGCGATTTTGTTCACGTCGTTTGATAGACTCCCGTTTATCATAGTCATGCTTCCCTTTAGCTAAACCTAAAAGGAGTTTAGCGTAACCATCTTTGATATAGACTTTAAGAGGAACCAGGGTCATTCCTGTTCCTTTAGTCTCTTGTTCTAATTTTTGGATTTGTTTCTTATGGAGCAGGAGTTTACGACGACGTTCTGGTTCTTGGTTCCAGATATTGCCCTCTTCGTAAGGAGCGATATGAACATTGCTCAACCAAACTTCTCCATTTTTCACTTGAGCGAAGCCATCCTTGAGATTGATTCGAGCTGCTCGTACACTCTTGATTTCAGTTCCAGTCAGGACCATCCCTGCCTCTAGCGTATCTACGATTGTATAGTCGTGGCGCGCCTTTTTATTTTGCGCGACGACCTTTCCCTCGCCCTTTGCCATGCTTAGCTCCTTTCTTAGCTACTTCCTTATAAAAAGATTTCTTTCCTTTTTTCTTTTTGTCTTTTTGTGAATGCTTGCGCTTATCATTTGAGCGTCCTGATTTTCTCTTATCTTCCTTCTTATCTGAACGGCGACTTGAACCACGCCCTCTATCATTGCGACTAGACTGTTTCAATCCCTTCTCAATCACATCAAACTCACTAGGTACGAATGAAAAATCAATCTCTCCAGTCATTTTATCCGCTCTTTCAACTCGGATACGGATTTGCTGACCTACACGAAAAGTCGTTCCTGATTTCTCTCCACGAAGAGTCAAATCACGTTCATTGAAATGGTAGAACTCAGGCAAATTGGTAATATGAATCAAGCCTTCAACTGTGTTTGGCAATTCAACAAAGAGACCAAACTTGACAATACTTGATACAACTGCATCGTACTCTTCACCTACGTATTCTTCCATGTACTCAGCCTTTTTCATGGCTTCGACTTCACGCTCGGCCTCGATAGCACGACGCTCCCGGTTGGAAGACTGGGTCGCAATCTCTGGAATCACTTGCTCAAAATGCTCTGCTATTTCCTTAGAACGGCCGTAGTCCCGAATCATACGGTGAACAAGGAGGTCCGGATAACGACGAATCGGACTAGTAAAGTGAGTATAATAATCAGCCGCTAATCCATAGTGGCCGTGATTGTGCTCTGAATAGCGAGCCTGCTGCATAGAGCGAAGAAGCATCATGGACAATACATCTGCATAAGGTTCTCCCTCAACAGTACGCATGATGTCTTGGAGGGCCTCCTGGCTAATTTCACTGGCAGTTCCATAAATGCGCAAGCCAAAACTCGAAGCATAATCAATAAACTTCTGAACTTTTTCAGCCTTAGGCTCCTCGTGAATTCGATAGATGAAAGGTAGATCCAGCTTGCTAAAATGCTCGGCAACTGTTTCATTGGCCATCAGCATAAAGGACTCAATCATGCGCTCGGCAACACCACGCTGACGAAGAACGATATCAACAGGCTTTCCTTGTTTATCTACTAAAATCTTGGCTTCGTTGGTATCGAAATTGAGGGCTCCACGTTTCACACGCATGTTTTCTAGAGTTTCATGGAGCTTAGCCATAAGTTCAATACTTGGAACAATTTTCTGATATTCTTGTCTCTTTTCCTCATCGCCTGCTAAGATGTCATTGACATCACTATAGGTCATCCGATAGCTTGTCTTGATAACTGTTTGTGTAATAGTGTAATTGACCACACGACCATGTTTATCAATCTCCATAATGGCAGACTGGGTCAGACGGTCAACTTGAGGATTGAGGGAGCAAATTCCATTAGACAGTCGTTCTGGAAGCATTGGAACCACGCGGTCTGTCACGTAAACTGAAGTCGCGCGGTTAAGGGCTTCCTTGTCAAGAGCAGAACCTTCTGTCACATAATAGGAAACATCTGCGATGTGAACCCCAAGTTCCAGATTGCCATTTTTCAATGCTTTGATATGCACCGCATCGTCCAAGTCCTTGGCGTCAGCGCCATCAATGGTAAAGGTAATCTCATCTCTTAGATCCAGACGACCTTCCATATCCTTTTGAGACGGAGCATCAGGCACACTTTCTGCTTCCTTGACAACAGCTTCTGGAAACTCGGATACAATGTCCATTGATTCCAAGACCTCAAGAACATCAATTCCGACATCCGTTGAATGCCCCACAACATCGAGGACACTAGCGACAAAGAAATCATGTTTCTTGCTTGGGTATTTATCGATAAAGACCTTGAGAACCTCTGTTCCTTCTAGTTTAAGGGCTGGTTTCTTAACATAGATGGGTTGACTGATTTTCTGATTTTTCGAACGAATGTAACCTGCATACTTGGGTTTTTCCTGATCCAGAACGATTTGCCCGACAACAGTTGTCAAACTGTGTTCTAAGATATCAATAATTTTGGCTTCGGCAGCTGTTCCCTTGTTGCGGTCAGCTACTTTCTTAATCACTACCTCAACGGTATCACCATCAATAGCATAGTTGACATCGTTTTTCCCTACAAAAAGGTCGTCCTCCTCGCCTTCCAGACTGACAAAGCCAAAGCCATTTTTATGGGCATGAAAAATCCCCTTGAGGGTAATCTCATGTTTTTTCTTGACTTCCAAGGTCAGACTGCCATCTTCTTCAAAGCGTATCTGGTGCTTTCTTTCCATTAGGGACAAGGTTTTAATCAACTCACGAAAATCCTTGGAGCCATCTTTTCCCAAAGCCTGAGCCAAGTCATTGACAGTTACCTTTCCCTTATCTTGCAAATATTCTTTTATTCTATCTTTCATATTTTCTTTCTAGATTTTTAATTTTCTTTTACTGCAAAACCTTCTCAAATATCTTTTAAAAATAAAAAGAGGCAAAGACCTAGTCCTGCCCATTATTTTCTTATCTACTTGATAATACCGTCAATGCTAAGGCAATGGCTAGCCAGAAAAAGACTAAAATCCCTGTCAAACGCTGCATTACAGCCTCGAAACCGCGTGCTTTACTGCGTTCAAACAAATCACCTGAGCTGGCATCAAATACATTGCTGGATTGGTTTTTGGTTGGTTGCATGAAAATCGCAATCACAATCACAACAGATAATACTAATAAAATGGTTAATAATAGGTTATACATATCAAACTCCTTAAAATCCCTATTATTTTACCATAAAATCTACTTAGATTCAAGATGTAGGGTTACTTTTCTTTCCTTGGGACAATACTTTAAAACCTCAATCTTGTCTGGATGGGTTTTTGAATTTTTACTGGTTAGGTAATTGATACTGCCACAAGAGGAGCATTTGAGATTAATTTTTACTCGCACTAGATTTCCTTTACTTTTAATAATGTTCGAAATTGAAGAAGGTTAAAGAGACAACTAAAGGCAACACAAAGGCTTGTCGCATAAAATACTGCATGGTAGCCAAATTGACCTGCTACTGCAGAACCTGACATGGGCCCAACGACACCTCCCAGATAAAAGAATACCTGATTGAAGGCAAAGACCCTCGAAATACCAGCTTTGGGCGTCATCTTGCTGAGAAGGGCATTGACCCCAGGTATCAGCGCACCAGTTCCCAAGCCAAAGAGGAAACGATAGAGTCCTAGTTGGAGGGGGCTAGAGGCATTGGCACAGAGGAGATAGATGATAACTGAATAAAACTGGGCTACAACCAAGAGGCGATGGTTGCCCACCTTGTCACCTAGCTTTCCCATGACTCCTGCACTCATCATACTGGAAAAGCCCATACTGGATACAATCAAACCAGATACAAAAAGAAGATTCTCTGTCTGGCCTAAGTCGCGCACATACAGAGCTAAGATAGGACCGATTGATTGGGCTGAAAATTGGATGACAAAACTGGTTAGAAAGAGATTGAGCAAAAGATAGGGGTATTTAACTGATGTAAATAATTCCTTTGTTGGGATGGCCTTTTCCTTGGCTACTGGTTGAAAATCTTCCTTAATAAAGCAAATAGTCAAAACAGCAGCTAAAAATAGAAAACTACCAACCAGTAAGAAAACTGTACGGATGCCAAATAATTCTGCGATAAATCCCCCGATAAAGGGACCAGTTAGAGTACCTGCAACTACGCCTGTAGACAAAGTACCTAAGGCAGAGCCTGATTTCTCCTTGGGAACTTGACTGGCTATCAAAGCTGTGGCATTAGGAACAAAACCCGCAAATACACCATTCAGTAAACGAAGAAAGATTAACCAATAAATATTTGGCACAAAGGCCAAGCCTCCCATAGTGATAGTCATGGCCATGCCAGCCCGAATCATCATGGGTTTTCGTCCGTATTTGTCAGCAAGGATGCCCCAGATAGGAGAAAAGAGCGCCGCAGAAATAGCAGAGACAGAAATAGCTAAGCCTGCATAAAAAGCAGCTTGATCACTCCCTACACCTAGATTTTCCACAAAGATGGGCATAAAAGGCACAACTAAGGAAATACTGGCTCCAGTCAGAAAATTACCAAACCAGGCAATGCGCAGATTATCCTTCCAGTTAATCTCTGTCATCTTGCTTACCTCCCTCAAGCAGGGAGACCACCTGAGTAAGAAGCAGGTCCTGATTCCCATTATTATCAAGAATTTGGCTGGCCAAATCTTTCTTTTTCTCTAAAGGCCACTGGGCTGCCAGACGAGACTCAGCTTCATCTTTGGACAAGTGGTCTCTTTTCATTAGACGTTCTACTTGGACATCTCGATCCACATAGACCAGCCACGTCTCATCAAACCAAGCACTGTAGTCCTGCTCAAAAAGTAGGGGAATATCCACGAAGAAAATCTCTTCTGTCTGAGCCAATTGGTCTCTTAATGTAGCTAGTTCCTCACGGATAATCTCTCCTTGGATTTCCTTAGACCATTCTCGTTCTTCAGGACTTGAAAAGATAAGATTAGCTAGGAGAGGGCGATTGAGTTCTCCATTTTCTAAGATAATTTCTTGCCCAAAATGCTGGACTAGAGCCTGAAACAGACGACCACCAGGTTTCTGTAGTTGGTGGACGACTGCGTCGGCATCCACTACTTGAAAGCCTTGCTTTCTTAGAAAATTTGTCACGGTTGACTTACCAGAGGCAATTCCCCCAGTGATTCCGATGATTTTTCCCATCAGCCCCTCCTTTGGCACTGAGGACAAAAGTGAGTTCCACGTCCACCGAGCTGGAATTTCTCAATCACTGTCCCACAGCGCGAACATGCTTGACCAGCCTTGTCATAGACCTGATGAAAATCTTGCATGGTTCCATCTTCCCCAAAGGCATTGGTATAAGTCCGAATGGTAGAGCCACCTTTTTCAACGGCCTGTCCCAAAACAGCAATGGTCTGGTCATGAATGGCTGTCGCTTCTGCTGCTGTCAAAGTCTGAGAAGGTCTTGCTGGATGAACCTGAGCTCGCCAAAGAACCTCATCCACATAGATATTACCAAGTCCAGCTACCAAGGTTTGGTCTAGAAGATGGGATTTGATAGGCTTTTTAGACTTGGATAGAGCAGCTTGAAAGACCTGCACATCAAAGTCTTGTTCGCTTGGTTCAGGCCCTAGTTTTTTAGAAATAAAGTAGGCTTCCAAAAGGTCAGGCGCCAAGAGTTCCATAGTACCAAACTTGCGAACATCCTCATAAACAAGCGTGCCACCATCTTCAAACTGGAAGAAAACATGGGCATGCTTGCGTTCGGGAACCTGATACGGATAATAAAAATACTTGCCCTCCATCCGCAGATGGGAAATCAAGACCTTGTCTGTCAGGTAGAAAAGTAAATATTTACCACGACGTCCCATTGACTCAACAACTTGACCAGACACTTCCTTTCGAAACTCGTCCAAATCCGTCTTAATCATCTTGGGATAGCGAATTTCTATACTCGCAATCTTCTTTCCCAAAATCAATTTTTCTAGGCCACGTCGAACGGTTTCAACCTCAGGTAATTCAGGCATAAGTCCTCCTTCTGTAAAAACAAGAAGCAGGCATGAGCCCACCTCTACTTAGTATTCTTTTTCATTATAGCCAAAGTCAGCCAAATCTAGCTTTTTATCACGCCAGTTTTTCTTGACCTTGACCCATGTTTCTAGGAAGACCTTGTCTCCTAGCATGAGTTCAATATCACGACGAGCCATACTACCGATTTTCTTAAGCATAGCACCACCTTTACCGATGATAATCCCTTTTTGGCTATCGCGCTCGACCATGATGGTTGCACGGATATGCACCTTGTCTGTCTCTTCATCTCGTTTCATAGAATCCACAACTACTGCGACAGAATGCGGAATCTCTTCCCGAGTTAGGTGCAAGACTTTCTCGCGAACCATTTCTGAAACCAAGAAACGTTCTGGATGGTCTGTGATTTGATCAGACGGGAAATATTGGAAACCTTCGTCCAGATTTTCACTCAAAATATCCACTAGACGAGAAACGTTATTCCCTTGAAGAGCTGAGATTGGAACGATTTCCTTAAAGTCCATTTGATTACGAAAATCATCAATCTGAGACAAAAGCTGGTCTGGGTGAACCTTATCAATCTTGTTAACCACCAGAATAACAGGAACCTTAGCAGCCTTGAGACGCTCGATAATCATATCATCCCCCTTACCACGCGCTTCATCAGCAGGCACCATAAAAAGAACGGTATCCACTTCACGAAGGGTGCTATAGGCAGACTCTACCATGAAATCTCCGAGAGCTGTTTTAGGTTTGTGAATCCCTGGTGTGTCGATAAAGACGATTTGTTCCTTATCAGTCGTGTAAATTCCCATGATTTTATTGCGCGTTGTCTGCGCCTTGTCACTCATGATGGCAATCTTTTGCCCCATAACGTGATTTAAAAAAGTTGACTTCCCAACATTAGGACGTCCTAAAATGGCTACAAAGCCTGATTTAAAAGTCATAATTTCCTCTTACTGTTTAAAATATTAAATCCCAGATTCGTGGGAGAAAAATCAATGCGCCTGTTAAGGCTGCGAAAAGAGAGACCACTAATACCGCGCCAGCCGCCATATCCTTGGCATTTTTAGCCAGCATGGAAAAGTGATAGTGACTGGCCAAATCCACCACATTTTCAATAGCAGAATTGATAATTTCAAAAGCTACTACCAAGAAAATGCTCAATAGGAGAAAGAGCCATTCGATTCGTGACACCTGAAAAACAAAACCTGCAAGAATGACTACAAGAGCCGTCACTGCATGTTTTCGCATATTGCGTTCTTCCTTGATAGCAGTAAAAATCCCTGTGATGGCAAATTCTAAACTGGATATCAGGTCACGATTTTTCCATTTTCGTTTATTGTCTTGTGAGTCCATAGGCTGTCAAAATTTCTTCTTGTAAACCGAACATCTCCGCTTCTTCTTCCGGAGTGTAGTGATCATAGCCGTTGATATGCAAAAAGCCGTGTACTGCCAAGAAGCCCATCTCACGCTCAAAGCTGTGACCGTATTCCTCGGCCTGCTCATGAGCCTTATCAATAGAGATGAACAATTCCCCAATATAGGCATCAAACTCAGACATCATCTCTGCCAATTCTGGATTTTCAAGTAAATCCTCTTCGTCAAAGGCAATTTCCAACTCTGGCTTATATTCAAGGCTGATAACATCTGTCGGACGGTCTGTGTCACGGTACTCCAGATTGAGTTCATGACTACGTTCATTGGTCACAAAAGTGACTGCCATCTCCTTGTCTTCTTTGCCTAATTTTTGGGCTGCAAATTCCAAAATTTCTTGGGTTTGTTGCAAGATTTCTTTTGAAACTTGACCAGTTTCATCTACCATTTCAATATACATGTGCTTCTCGTTTCTCTTTACTTGGCTTTATTATACCACATTTCCATGATTTTATTCTACCTTTTTGATATAATACTATGGAATACAATCACAAGGAGAGAACGATGTCATTTGACGGATTTTTTTTACACCACATGGTTGAGGAATTGCGAAGAGAGTTAGTGAACGGTCGCATCCAGAAAATCAATCAGCCTTTTGAACAAGAGTTGGTCTTGCAAATCCGTAGCAATCGCCAAAGTCATCGCCTGCTCCTTTCTGCCCATCCAGTTTTTGGACGCATTCAGCTGACCCAAACGACTTTTGAAAATCCAGCTCAACCTTCTACCTTTATCATGGTATTGAGAAAGTATTTGCAGGGTGCCCTGATTGAGTCGATTGAGCAAGTGGAAAATGACCGTATTGTGGAAATGACAGTTTCCAATAAAAACGAGATTGGAGACCATATTCAGGCTACCTTGATTATCGAGATTATGGGTAAACACAGTAATATTCTACTGGTTGATAAAAGTAGCCACAAAATCCTCGAAGTCATTAAACACGTCGGCTTTTCACAAAATAGCTACCGCACCTTGCTGCCAGGGTCTACCTATATCGCTCCGCCAAGTACGAAATCTCTCAATCCTTTTACGATCAAGGACGAGAAACTCTTTGAAATCCTACAAACACAGGAAACGACGGCTAAACATCTTCAAAATCTCTTTCAAGGTCTGGGACGTGATACAGCAAATGAATTGGAAGGCCTGCTGATTAGTGATAAACTGTCTACTTTCCGTAACTTTTTCAGTCAAGAAACCAAGCCTTGCTTGACAGAGACTTCTTTCAGTCCAATTCCTTTTGCAAATCAAGTAGGAGAGCCTTTTACTAGTCTTTCTGATTTGTTGGACACCTACTATAAGGACAAGGCTGAACGAGACCGCGTCAAACAGCAAGCCAGTGAACTGATTCGACGTGTTGAAAATGAACTTCAGAAAAATCGCCATAAGCTGAAAAAACAAGAAAAAGAGTTACTAGCGACAGACAATGCGGAGGAGTTTCGCCAAAAAGGAGAATTGCTGACAACCTTCCTCCACCAAGTGCCTAATGACCAAGACCAGGTTATCTTAGAAAATTACTACACTAATCAACCTATCACCATTGCGCTTGATAAGGCCTTGACTCCCAACCAGAATGCCCAACGCTATTTTAAACGTTACCAGAAACTCAAAGAAGCTGTCAAATACTTGACTGATTTGATTGAGGAAACCAAGGCCACTATTCTCTATTTGGAAAGTGTAGAAACCGTCCTCAACCAAGCTGGACTGGAAGAAATCACTGAAATCCGTGAAGAATTGATTCAAACTGGCTTTATCCGCAGAAGACAACGGGAGAAAATACAGAAACGCAAAAAACCAGAACAATATCTAGCAAGCGATGGCAAAACCATCATCTATGTCGGCCGAAACAACCTACAAAACGAGGAGCTAACCTTTAAAATGGCCCGCAAGGAGGAACTTTGGTTCCATGCCAAGGACATTCCTGGAAGCCACGTTGTCATCTCAGGCAATCTTGACCCATCTGATGAAATCAAGACAGACGCAGCAGAGCTGGCTGCCTTCTTCTCTCAAGGGCGCTTATCAAATCTAGTTCAAGTAGATATGATTGAAGTCAAAAAACTCAATAAACCAACTGGTGGAAAACCAGGATTTGTCACTTACACAGGACAAAAGACCCTCCGTGTCACACCAGACCCAGAAAAAATTGCATCCATGAAAAAAGAGTCTGGGACAAAAGTCTAACCTTAAATATAAAAAGCGAACAAAACAAGTTGTCTGACACTCAGAATTCTGTTTTGTTCGCTTTTTTGTCTAATCTATCGATTTTAAAAACTTATAATAAAGAATTCCTAAAATCAAAATCTTTTTGTCCCAGACTCTTTTTAACTTACTATTCACTCAAATCATATCCAACAATAGAACTAATCTTTGCCACCTAGTTTCTCATTGATTTTCATCATCACACTAGCAATTTTTTCGCCCCAATAAGGGTCTGAGGCATATTCCACATTCATACCAGACGCCTTGTTTCCAAGGAAAGTTCTGCCCCTATCGATATAATTTTCCTTAATCCACTTGGTTGCACCTAAAATTCCCTTATCCACATCATCAAATGTCTTGGCAGAAAGGTAAGGGGTCGTATCATAGGCTGTAATTCCAAAGAAATTATTCTTATCTTTGGCAATCTTACTTCGTCCCCAATCACTTTCTAAAGCACTATGGGCAAGGAGATAGAGGGCATTGATATGGTAATGTTCTTCGGCTTCCTTAAAGGTAGCTCCCTTATTTTCCAAGAGACTATTGTCAATATTTAACAGACTAAATACCTTATCCAAGTCTTCAGCACTATAGTTTGTAGCTTCTGTCAAATCTTTGAAAAGGAAGGGGATTTCAAGGTTAAAACCATCAAAATGCAGCCCATCTGCCGAATAATATTTCTTGCCTACTTCCATATCAGAAAGATGAGAAGCTACTGGGATACTAGCATTCTGAGCCACATAGTGATAAAAACGGTGGCCATCACTCTCATAATAAGGGATAAAGTCCTTACTAGCATCTAGCGCTTGTAAATCTTCTGTTTTCATATAGCCTGACAAACCAGAAATAGTAATAGCCAAGCGCTTGTCATCACTTTTTCTATCCTTATCTAGCCATACGACACTACCTTGCGATATATAGGAGAGCTTTTCACCATCTGCATCATAGACATTGGCTGTGACAGGTACTACTTGATAGTAAGCAGCATTTTCATTTGTAGCTTTTTCCCCAAGCCATTTACCGTCGCTTCCAAGCTGATAACCATCTACTGTCTCATTTTTCGCCATGTAGCCACCAGATTTGAAGTAGTACCAGGCTTGACTTTTAGCATCGTATAGCCATTCTTTCTCAGCCATTTTACCATCAGATTTGAGGTAAAACCATGACTCCTTATCCCAAATCCATTCATTGACTGCCATATAGCCACCGGATTTGAGATAATAATAGTGACCATTTTCAAAAATCCATTCTTTATCAGCATGATTTCCATTTGCTTTGATGTAAAACCAAGATTGGTATTGTTTGTCAAAAAGCCAACCTTGCTGTACTTTGGCACCACTAGCATTCACATAAGCCTGCTCAATCCACTGACTTGTCAGTAAATAACCACCGGATTTGAAATAATAGTCCTTGCCCTTAATTTGGAGCCATTCTTTCTCTGCGTGCTGGCCATCTGCTTTTATATAAAACCAAGAGTCGTATTGAGAATCATAAACCCAGTCTTCTATTACCTTGGCACCTGTTGCACCGACATAGGAAGTTCCTACCCAAGCATTTCTTTTCATCTTTCCATTTTGGTCAAGATAATAGAAAGCTCCCTTATCTTCTATCCATTCTGACTTGGCCATATAGCCACCAGATTTGAGATAAAAATAGTCGTCACCTTGTTTCAGCCATTCATTTTCAGCATAGTTGGCATCTTCTTTTATATAAAACCAAGATTGATAATGAGCATCAAAAACCCACTCATTAGCTGCTTGACTGCCGTCTGCTTTCAGGTATTGTTTTCCTTGCCAAGTACCATCACTGGTCATGACACCCTCTGGACTAGCTAAGAAAAATAGCAGGGCTAAAAAAATAAATCTTACTTTCTTCATTAACCTTCTTCCTCTGTTCTTATTTATTTTATTGTACCAAAATTCTCCTAAATTCATATTACAAACTAATAAAAAATCAAGAACAGATTGATTGCAGTTTACCTCAGAGACTCTTTTACTTCCTTGCGTAGATCTTCCAGACTGCTAATGCCGTATTTGTCCATGGCTTTTGGTAGATTTTCGATGATATCAGGGCAGGCATAAGGATTGGTAAAGTGGGCTGTTCCAACTCCGATAGCAGATGCACCAGCCAGATACATTTCTAGCACAGCTTCTGCCGAATCCACTCCTCCCATTCCAATGATAGGCAGGTCTGTTGTTTGGGCGACTTGGCGGATGAGTTTGAGGGCTACTGGAAATACTGCTGGGCCAGACATTCCACCTGTTCCATTGGCCAAGATTGGTTTTCTGGTTTTGAGGTCAAAGCGCATTCCAACTAGAGTATTGATCATGGTCAAGCCGCTTGCTCCCGCATCTTCTGCTGCTTTTGCGATAGTAACGATATCGGTCACACTCGGGGTGAGTTTGACATAAACTGGCACTTCGGAGGCTTCCACAGCTGCTTTCACCACATCATAAGCTAAATCTGGATCTTGACCAATTAAAAGTCCGTGATTACAGTGGTCAACATTGGGACAAGAAATATTGAGCTCGATAGCCTTTACATTAGTTGCCTTAGAAATACCATGAGAAACAGCCGCATACTCTTGTTTTGAAAAACCGGCCACATTAGCAATAATAGGAAGATTTGGATATTCTCTTTCCAGCCAAGGTAACTTTTCAGCCAAAACAACTTCCAAACCAGGATTTTGCAAGCCAATTGCATTAAGCATGCCAGCAGGTGTTTCTGCCACCCTTGGAGTTGGATTGCCAAAACGGGCTTCAAGGGTTGTCGCCTTGATCATAATAGAACCTAAAAGGTCTAAATCATAGTACTTGGCATACTCTTGTCCAAAACCAAAACAGCCTGATGCTGGAATAATCGGATTTTTCAAATCCAAGCCTGGTAGAGAAACTTGTAAACGATTTGTAGTCATGATTTTCTCCTTATAATACAACTGTTCCTGTTCGGAAAACAGGCCCATCTTCACAGACGCGTTGGCTGACCGTCTCGCTTTCTGGTACTTTTAGGACACAAGCGTAGCAAGCCCCCATCCCACAAGCCATACGAGATTCCAGAGATAGATAGGCTCTTGGGTGGTCATAAAAGGTTTGATTGATATACTTCATCATTCCAGGCGCCCCACATGAGTAAACAGCATCAAATTGATTGTCTAAATCCTTGATAACAACGGAAACATTTCCCTTGATACCATAAGAACCATCATCTGTCGTTACAAAGACTTGACCATATTGAGCTAATTCCTTTTCGAGGATAACAGCATCCTTGTTGGCAAAACCGAGGACTGTCACTACTTTCACTCCACGCGCATGCAATTCCTTGGCCACCTCAAGCAAGGGCGGTACACCAATCCCCCCACCAACAAGGAGAACCTGGCTCTGCTCATCAAGGTCAGACAAGTCAAAACCATTCCCCTGAGGCCCCATCACATCAAGAGTATCTCCCTGACTTAAGGTTGAGAAAATAGCTGTCCCAGCCCCTTCAATCCGATAAATGAGGTGACACTGCTTCTTTACCTTATCAATAGACGAAATTGAAATAGGACGACGCAAAAGATGGGCATCATCAGGCACACGCAGATGAAGAAATTGGCCTGCTCGCATGGCTTCAACCATTTCTCCTTCTAGGACTATTTCAAAGATTGCTGGAGCGATTTCCTCCTGTGCAACCACCTTCATTGTTTCCAAACGAATGGCACCCAAACGTTTCTTACATGTGGGATTCATGACTTTTCCTCCTTAAATTTTAAGGGGACCAGATAAAGAAAAGACCTTGCTAGTGCAAGGCCTCAGTTAAAATCGTACAACAGAAGAGAGCACACTCAAAAAGTCTCCTCTAGAAAATTGCACTATTCTTTTATCTGACACCTTGTGAGTCTCTCTGGACTCCCCTTAAAGGTTAAATTTTTATTAGTATACTCTTTCAACCAAAAAAAGTCAAGTAGAAAACGAACATTCTACTTGACTTCACGAGATTATTTCAAAGCTCAGGATAAAAAGGTTCACTGGACCTTTTTATTTAGCGATTGGGTAAACAGAAACTTGTTTTTTATCGCGTCCTTTACGTTCAAAGCGTACTACGCCTTCAACTTTAGCGAACAAAGTATCGTCTCCACCACGACCAACGTTTACACCTGGGTAGATGTGTGTACCACGTTGACGGTAAAGGATTGATCCACCTGTTACAGTTTGTCCGTCAGCTGCTTTAGCTCCAAGACGTTTTGCTTGTGAATCACGTCCGTTTGATGTAGAACCTCCACCTTTTTTGTGGGCGAAAAGTTGCAAGTTGTTAAGAGTCATTTTTAACATAATGTTTTCCTCCGTGTTAGTTTTCTGTGATAACTCTGGTTTGGACGAACTCAGAAGAGTTCTCCGATAAGTTTGCCATACCTAAGAAAAATGATTCAAAGAATAACTGGGTCATTTCTCTCTGGTGTGAAGGAAGATCTTTTGGAATCTCAACCATCAGATAGCCACCTTCATCTTCGTTTAATTCTAGGATTGGTTCATAGCCTGCAAATTTTTCAATGGAATTGATAAAGTTAATGGCAAGCGTAGAAACCGATGCACACACGACATCAAAGCCGTATTCGCCACTCTCGGCGTGTCCAGTAATTTCCGCACTCCTCAGCTCGCCATCTTCGGCTCTCTCAAAGACTGCTTGTATCATGTGTTCTCCTTAAAATTAAGCGTTGATTGCGTTGATGACAACTTTTGTATATGGTTGACGGTGACCTTGTTTACGGTGGCTACCTTTTTTAGGTTTGTACTTGTAAGTAACAACTTTCTTTTGTTTTCCTTGTTTTTCAACAGTTCCAACTACAGTAGCTCCAGCAACAAGTGGAGTTCCGACAACAGTGTTTTCACCACCAACAAGAACAACTTCGTTAAAAGTAACTTCTTGACCAGCTTCAACGTTCAATTTTTCAACGTAAACTGCTTGACCAACTTCAACTTTAACTTGTTTTCCGCCAGTTTTGATAATTGCGTATGTGCTCATTATGCACCTCCTATGATTTTTATGGGTTTCCCCGATTTTTTTGTGAAGACTCGCCTAGCATCGTGGGACGAACCACTTAAACTTGAATAATCAAGCAACGATGTTCGTGCGGTTGCACAGGATCGTGCATAGTCAACTCTTCAAGTATAGCATATCTCCTATTTTCTTACAAGTAATAACACCTAAAATCAAGCTTTTTCTTTTACTTTTTTCTGCCAAGAGGCAAAAAGCATGCTAATGTAAAAAATGCTCATCATAATAGGAACACCAAGAATGGTCTTTTCATGATAGAAAATCGTCAAATAAGCTGAAAAGACAACGCCAAGGACAAAACTACTAAGTAGGCTAACAAATATGAACCCTTCACGCAAAAAAGGAGTGTGCTTGGTTCGGAAATAATCTCCAAAAGCCAGCATGGTTCGTTTGATATTCCCTGTCATAAAGGCATTATTGTAGGCAATACCCGAAACCTCACCAAAAGCAGTTGTCACCAAGCCCATACAAAAGGCTAATGGCGGTACTAGATAGATATTATCTACAGTTTGCGGCACAAAACCAATAATGATTGATAAGATTGCCAAAGGAATCAATGACAGAATGGGCTTTTTCACAATTCTCAATTTTTCCTTATAAACAGTTAATAAAAAGACCCCCATCATAAAAGCTAGTAAAGTCATTACTTTGGCACTGGCATCTGACACATTATGTTGAATGAGCCCCACTGATAGAAAGACGACATTCCCAGTTTGTCCAGCTACAAGAGTATTCCCTCGGACAATAAAAGTATAGGCATCTACATATCCTGCACAAAAAGTCAAAAAAAGCGCTAGCCTCTTAGACTGACGTGATATTTTTCTTATAGGTAATAGCCTCATTTTTCCTCCCATTTCATTTACTCATTTCATTATTGTACCACTTTCTTTGGGAAAGTCCTAGTAGCTTATTTGAAAATTTTCCCCTGCGTAACTTCTCAAAGTAACTTCCACCTCTCTCCCAAAACTGGAAGTTACTCTAAGACGACTCTGTTTTAGGGCCATTTGTCGTGCACTTTTTTCTGAGTCTTTTCTCTTTTGAACCCTTATATATCAAGAAAAAGAAAACCAGTGGAAGTTAGTCTAAGACGGATTTCCACTGATGTCACGCGTTTTTATCATACTAAAAGCTAGGTTGTGGGAAACTGGAAGTTAGTTTTAAAAGTTACCAATTTTTCTCCTCTGTTGGATAGTCTCGTCCATCTATGTTATAATGAAAGAAGGATTTAAAATCGGAAAAGGAGTATCTATGCTTAAATTAGGTGTCATCGGCACTGGCGCTATCAGCCACCACTTCATAGAAGCAGCCCATACCAGTGGAGAATACCAGCTGGTCGCAGTCTATTCTAGAAAGTTAGAAACCGCAGCAACCTTTGCTTCTCACTATGAGAATATCCAACTATTCGATCAATTAGAAGTCTTCTTCCAATCTTCCTTTGATGTAGTCTATATTGCCAGTCCAAACTCCTTGCATTTTGCTCAGGCAAAAGCTGCATTGTCTGCAGGTAAACATGTCATTCTTGAAAAGCCAGCCGTCGCTCAGCCACAAGAATGGCTAGATTTGAGACATACAGCTGAGAAAAATCACTGTTTTATCTTCGAAGCAGCTCGCAATTACCATGAAAAAGCTTTCACTATCATCAAAAACTTTTTAGCAGACAAACAAATTTTGGGAGCAGATTTCAACTATGCCAAGTATTCTTCCAAGATGCCGGACTTGTTGGCTGGACAAACACCAAATGTCTTCTCAGACCGTTTTGCTGGTGGAGCTCTTATGGATTTAGGGATTTATCCTCTCTACGCCTCTGTTTGCCTCTTTGGAAAGGCTCAGGACGCGACTTATCAAGCTCAACAGCTTGACAATAGCATTGACCTAAATGGAGATGGAATCCTCTTCTACCCTGACTATCAAGTTCATATCAAGGCTGGAAAAAACATCACTTCCAATCTCTCTTGCGAGATTTATACGACAGATGGAACCTTGACTCTCAACACGATTGAGCATGTTCGCTTGGCTATTTTTACCGACCATCAAGGCAATCAAGTCCAACTCCCTATCCAACAGGCTCCTCATACGATGACTGAGGAAGTCGCTGCATTTGCACAGATGATTCAGCAACCAGACCAGACACTCTACCAGAATTGGCTGGAAGATGCAAGTTCTGTTCATGAACTACTATTTACCATGCGCCAGACTGCTGGCATTAGATTTGAGGCAGAAAAATGAAAACCAAACTACCGACTGAATTGCAAGAACTGAGTGACCAACTCGGTTTCCATGAATTTACCCCCATTCAAACTCAACTATTTGAGCCCCTTCTTGCTGGAGAAAACCTCCTAGGAGTGAGTCCAACAGGAACTGGTAAGACCCTAGCTTACCTCCTACCAAGTCTTCTCAGACTACAAAAGAAAAAAGCGCAGCAACTCTTGATTCTAGCACCAAATACGGAGCTTGCTGGACAGATTTTTGATGTATGTAAAACGTGGGCAGACGCTATCGGCTTAACTGCCCAACTCTTCTTATCAGGTTCGAGTCAGAAACGCCAGATTGAACGCCTAAAAAAAGGACCAGAAATTCTGATTGGAACCCCTGGCCGTATCCTTGAACTCATTAAACTGAAAAAAATCAAAATGATGAATGTGGAAACCATCATTCTAGATGAATTTGACCAATTGCTCGATGATTCTCAGATACACTTTGTCGAGAAAATTACTCACTACGCACCGCGTGACCACCAACTCGTCTATATGAGTGCGACGACCAAGTTTGACCAAGAAAAGATTGCGCCTAACACACGTACCATTGATCTCTCTGACCAAAAACTGGATAATATCCAGCATTTCTACATGCAGGTAGACCAACGTCACCGCGTTGATATGCTACGAAAACTGGCTCATGTTGAGGATTTCCGCGGACTAGTCTTCTTTAACAGCCTGTCAGACCTTGGAAGTGCAGAAGAAAAATTACAGTATCGGGATATCTTGGCTGTTTCTCTAGCTAGTGATGTCAATGTCAAATTTAGAAAAGTCATCTTAGAAAAGTTTAAAGACAAGCAACTAACCCTGCTTCTTGCAACTGACCTTCTGGCTCGTGGAATTGATATCGATAGCCTAGAATGCGTCGTAAACTTTGATGTCCCGAGAGATAGCGAAACCTACACACACCGTGCTGGCCGTACTGGCCGTATGGGCAAAGAAGGTTATGTTATCACTCTCGTCACTCATCCAGAAGAACTTAAAAAACTCAAGAAATTTGCGAGCGTACGTGAAATTGTCTTGAAAAATCAAGAACTCTATATTAAATAATCCCCCATTGCTCTATACACATCTAGTGTATGGAGCTTTTTTATAAGCAATTCAATTTTATACTCTTCGAAAATCTCTTCAAACCGCGTCAGCTTCGCCTTGCCGTATGTATATGATACTGACTTCGTCAGTTCTATCTACAACCTCAAAACGGTGTTTTGAGCTGACTTCGTCAGTTCTATCTACAACCTCAAAACGGTGTTTTGAGCTGACTTCGTCAGTTCTATCTACAACCTCAAAACGGTGTTTTGAGCTGACTTCGTCAGTTCTATCTACAACCTCAAAACGGTGTTTTGAGCTGACTTCGTCAATTCTATCTACAACCTCAAAACGGTGTTTTGAGCTGACTTCGTCAGTCTTATCTGCAACATCAAAAACATGTTTTGAGCTGACTTCGTCAGTCTTATCTACAACATCAAAAACATGTTTTGAGCTGACTTCGTCAGTCTTATCTACAACCTCAAAAACAGTATTTTGAGCTGACTTCGTCAGTCTTATCTACAACCTCAAAACAGTATTTTGAGCAGCCTTCGTCAGTTCTATCTGAAACCTCAAAACAGTATTTTGAGCAGCCTGCAGCTAGCTTCCTAGTTTGCTCTTTGATTTTCATTGAGTATTAGTTCAATATCTGAAAAAAAGAACCTTGCAAAGCAAGATTCTTTTAGTGTCTGACTTAAATAATTGTTCTTCTGGGAACTAAATCGAATTAAGCTTCGATTTCTGTAACCATACCTGAACCAACAGTACGTCCACCCTCACGGATAGAGAATGTAGTACCTTGTTCTACGGCGATTGGGTGGATCAACTCAACGTCGATTGTCACGTTATCACCAGGCATTACCATTTCAGTACCTGCTGGAAGTTCGATTGAACCTGTAACGTCAGTAGTACGGAAGTAGAATTGTGGACGGTAGTTGTTGAAGAATGGAGTGTGACGTCCACCTTCTTCTTTAGTAAGGATGTAGACTTCACCTTTGAATTTAGTGTGTGGGTTGATTGAACCTGGTTTAGCGATAACTTGTCCACGTTCGATTTCATCACGTTGAACACCACGAAGAAGGACACCTACGTTATCTCCGGCAAGACCTTCGTCAAGTTGTTTACGGAACATTTCAACACCAGTAACAACTGCTTTTTGAGTTTCTTCTTTGATACCAACGATTTCGATTTCGTCGTTGACTTTAACGATACCACGGTCGATACGTCCTGAAGCAACTGTACCACGTCCAGTGATTGAGAATACGTCCTCGACTGGAAGAAGCAATGGTTTGTCAGTGTCACGTTCTGGTTCTGGGATGTACTCATCAACAGTGTTCATCAATTCCATAACGATGTCTTCGTATTTAGAGTCACCTTCAAGAGCTTTAAGTGCTGAACCTTGGATAACTGGAAGATCGTCACCTGGGAAGTCGTATTCTGACAATAGGTCACGGATTTCCATTTCAACCAATTCAAGCAATTCTTCATCGTCAACCAAGTCAACTTTGTTCATGAAGACGATAAGGTGTTTAACACCAACCTGACGTGAAAGAAGGATGTGTTCACGAGTTTGTGGCATTGGTCCGTCAGTTGAAGCTACTACAAGGATAGCTCCGTCCATTTGAGCGGCACCAGTGATCATGTTTTTAACGTAGTCCGCGTGTCCTGGAGCGTCGATGTGAGCGTAGTGACGTTTTTCAGTTTCATACTCAACGTGCGCAGTGTTGATAGTAATACCGCGTTCGCGTTCTTCTGGAGCAGCATCGATAGACGCATAGTCTTTAGGTTGGTTAACTGATGAAGGCAAGCGACGTGCCAAAACAGTTGTGATAGCTGCAGTTAGGGTAGTTTTACCGTGGTCAACGTGTCCAATAGTACCAATGTTAACGTGTGGTTTACTACGATCGTATTTTTCTTTTGCCATTTGAGTAAAAGCCTCCAATAAAATATATTTTATAGATAGACAGTAGGCAATACAGTCTAACTTTCCTTACTATTTTATCAAATTTCAGCTAAATTGCAAGTGTTTTACAAAGTTTTTATGAATTATTCTTAATCTGCTGATCTAAACGGCACTTCTACTCCTATCACTTCCCTAAAGAAAAAGAAAAATCAGGGTTCTCCTGACTTTTACTTAGCTAATTCTCTTTCTCGTTCTTTCATTATTTTATGATTTTCATACAAACGGGATAAGAACTTAGAAATTTCTTTTAAGATAGAATAGGTTGGTACTGCGACAATCATGCCAATGACACCATAGATATTACTTGATAACAAAAGTAATACTAAAATTGTTATTGGATGAACCTTCATCACACCACCAACGATTCGAGGGTAGAGGATATTTCCATCCACTTGTTGAATGATTAGCATGTAAACAACTGCAATTAGCATTCTATGAGGATCCGTAAAGACATTGGCAATAATCATCGGAATCAAGCCAATACTTGGTCCCACATAAGGAATGAGATTGGCCAATCCTGAAAAGATAGCAAAGACCAAAGCGTATTTCAAACCAATCACGCTATATCCGATAAAGGCCAAACAACCGATAATAATGGCATCAATTGCGACTCCACTAATATAGCGAGCAATTGTTGCATTCAAATTCTTTAAAAGACCTGCAATATGCAACTTATCTCTCTTTAAAACAGTACGTTCAAGCATCGGTAAAAATTTGTTACCATCTAACAAAAAATAGACCAAAAACACAGGAGTCATAATAATAATCAAAACAGTACTAAAGAGAGCTGATAGAACACTTCCGACACTATTCGTCACACTATTTAGTATATTTTGTAAAATATCTACATAGGATAAATTTAACTGTTGAATAGTCGCTTGAATATCCAAATTTTGAAAGGCTGGATAAGTAGATAAATCCACAATCAAATCTTGTAAACGACTATAGATAGTCTGACTAGTCGCAATCAAGCTGGTCAACTGATTAACCAAAATCGGTAAGAGATAGACTACCCCAATGACAAGCCCCCAAACCAAAGCACACAAGGTTAGTAGAATACCAATGATACGATTAATTTTGAAATACTTTTGTAAAAAATTTACAATAGGATTGGTCAAATAATATAAAAAACCACCTAGAAGAAAAGGAATCATGATGGTGTTTGCTACGCTTACAAAAGGCGTGATAATCGCCCCCATCTCTCTCCATAAATAAAAAATGATTGTTAATAATAAAATCTCACTGGTCCAAAAAAATAATTTATTCTTACGAAACATGAGCTACCTCCATTCATCTATTTTACCATACTTTCAAAAAAGCTTCTTTCTTCTATCATGAAACTGGGAATATTTTTTTCTTTATGTTAGAATAAACTTACTATGAAAAAAATCATTTTAACTCTCTTAAGTCTATCCGTAATTGGGTCAGCATCTACTGTTGCTGCCCAAGATTTTAATATTGCTGCTAAACATGCCATTGCTGTTGAGGCAAATACTGGTAAAATTCTCTATGAGAAAGATGCAACTCAACCTGTCGAAATTGCTTCTATTACAAAACTACTGACAGTCTACCTTGTTTATGAGGCATTAGATAAAGGAACAATCACCTTATCAACTCCTGTAGATATTTCTGATTATCCTTATAAGCTAACAACAAATTCCGAAGCAAGCAACGTCCCTATGGAGGCTCGTAATTATACCGTCGAACAACTACTAGAAGCAACACTGGTATCCAGTGCTAACAGTGCAGCCATTGCTCTAGCTGAGAAAATTGCTGGCTCAGAGAAAGACTTCGTTGATATGATGCGGGCCAAACTCTTGGAATGGGGAATCAAAGATGCCACGGTTGTCAATACGACAGGTCTTAACAATGAGACTCTAGGGGATAACATTTACCCAGGTTCTAAAAAAGATGAGGAAAATAAGCTCAGTGCTTATGATGTTGCTATTGTTGCTCGTAACCTCATCAAAAAATACCCACAAGTCTTAGAAATCACCAAAAAACCTTCTTCTACTTTTGCTGGGATGACAATCACTTCAACCAACTACATGTTAGAAGGTATGCCTGCTTACCGTGGTGGTTTTGATGGACTGAAAACAGGAACAACAGATAAGGCTGGAGAGTCTTTTGTTGGTACTACTGTCGAAAAAGGCATGAGAGTCATCACAGTTGTTTTAAATGCAGACCATCAAGATAATAATCCTTACGCTCGATTTACAGCTACATCTTCCCTAATGGATTATATTTCTTCTACATTTACACTTCGCAAAATCGTTCAGCAAGGCGATGCCTATCAAGATAGCAAAGCACCTGTACAAGATGGAAAAGAAGATACGGTCACTGCAGTGGCTCCAGAGGATATCTATCTAATTGAACGTGTTGGGAATCAATCTTCCCAATCTGTTCAATTCACACCTGATTCCAAAGCAATCCCAGCACCACTTGAAGCTGGAACAGTGGTTGGCCATTTGACTTATGAAGACAAGGACTTGATTGGTCAAGGTTACATCACCACAGAGCGCCCTAGTTTCGAAATGGTTGCAGAAAAGAAAATTGAAAAAGCCTTCTTCTTAAAAGTTTGGTGGAATCAGTTTGTCCGCTTTGTTAACCAGAAATTATAAAAAAATCGCGATTTAAACCGCGATTTTTTTATTACAAGTTAATCTTCAAAGTCCTTGATTTTGGATAAATCTAAAATCAAATTTTACCCAACTGATCCTTCCATCTCATAGCTAATCAAACGGTTCAGCTCAACGGCGTATTCCATTGGAAGTTCTTTTGTGAAGGGTTCAACAAATCCCATAACAATCATCTCAGTTGCCTCAGATTCTGACAAGCCACGACTCATGAGGTAATAGAGTTGTTCCTCTGAAATCTTAGATACCTTAGCTTCGTGTTCCAAAGCAACTTGCGAGTTGTGAATTTCATTAAATGGAATGGTATCTGATGCTGACAAGTCATCCATGATAATGGTATCACACTCGATGTGAGAAACAGATTTCTTAGAGTTTTTGTTAAAGGTTACTTGTCCACGGTAGTCAACCTTCCCTCCGCCTTTAGCGATGGATTTAGACACGATAGACGAGCTTGTATGTGGAGCATTGTGTATCATCTTAGCACCAGTATCTTGGTGTTGCCCTGCATTAGCAAAGGCAATAGAAAGCATGGTACCACGCGCCCCTTCTCCATCAAGGTAAACAGATGGGTATTTCATAGTTGTTTTGGCACCCAAGTTTCCATCAATCCACTCAACCGTGGCATCCTTTTGAGCCTTAGCACGTTTTGTTACCAAGTTATAAACGTTATCAGACCAGTTTTGGATGGTTGTATAACGCATATAAGCTCCATCCAAGGCAAAGATTTCTACGATGGCAGCATGCAAGCTGTTACTTGAATAAGTTGGCGCTGTACATCCTTCTACATAATGGACACTTGCTCCTTCATCAACGATAATCAAAGTACGTTCAAACTGACCAGTATTTTCGTTGTTGATACGGAAGTAAGTTTGAAGAGGAATATCTACCTTGACTCCTTTTGGTACGTAGATAAAGGTTCCACCTGACCATACTGCCGAGTTGAGGGCAGCCAACTTGTTATCTGTTGGCGGTACCAACTTAGCAAAGTATTGTTTAAACAAATCTGGGTATTCCTTGAGGGCAGAATCCGTATCTGTAAAGATAATCCCCAATTTTTGGAACTCTTCCTTCATGTTGTGGTAAACCACTTCTGACTCGTACTGGGCAGAAGCACCGGCTAGATAAGCACGCTCAGCTTCAGGAATCCCGATACGCTCAAAGGTTTCTTTAATTTTTTCAGGAACCTCATCCCATGAACGAGCTGGTTTATCAGATGGTTTTTGGTAGTAGATCAAGTCATCAAAATCAATCTCTGACAAGTCTGCTCCCCAAGTTTGCATAGGCATTTTTTTGAAGGTTTCATAAGACTTCAAACGGAATTCTAACATCCACTCAGGTTCTCCCTTAGCAGCTGATAGTTCACGAATGACATCTTCGTTCAATCCTTTTCCTGTCGATAGGACAGGCTCTACATCATCATGGAAACCAAATTTATATTCACCAAGGTCAATTGGTTTTGGTTCTACTCTTTCTTCAGCCATAATATCCTTTCTTTCATTCTTCATTTCTACTGATTCATAAGACAAAAGAAACTTGTCTTATTGTTTTTCTTGATTTTCAATTGTTTTCTTCAGGGCATTCCAACCTAGGGTTGCACACTTGATTCGTTGAGGAAATTTGGCAACGCCTGATAAGAAAGCTGCATCTCCAAGTTGGTCTTGACGCTCATCTTTTTGCCCTTGCACCATTTCAGAAAAAATAGTCGCCAGTTCTAAGATTTCTTGTTTGGTTTTTCCTAAAACGGCATCTGTCATCATGCTCGCAGAGGCAGTCGAGATGGTACAACCTGAGTTTAGAAAAGCGATATCTTCCAAACGGTCATCTGCATCAAACTTGACAGAGAGGTTGATGACATCTCCACAGGTCGGATTGTTGAGACTGATTTGCTCAGCATCTTCCAACTTCCCTTGGTTATGTGGATTTTTCGAATGGTCCGCTACCACTGCCATATAAAGGCTATCTAGTTTAGAAAGTGCCATTGAAAAACTCCTTTGTCTTTTGTAAGGCATCGACTAGCTTGTCGCAATCTGCCTTGGTATTGTAGATATAAAAACTTGCACGAGCTGTTGCTGGAACATCCAAATACTGGAGCAAGGGTTGCGCACAGTGGTGACCCGCACGAACTGCCACACCTTCATAATCCAAAGCAGTCGCAAGGTCGTGCGGATGAAGATTGCCTAGGTTAAAGGCAATGACACCTGAACGTTGAGCCAAGTCCTGTGAACCATAAATGGTCAGTCCTTCAATCGCCTGCAATTTTGGATAGACGTATGCGATCAATTCCTGTTCATGGGCTTCAATCGCATCCATACCAATCTTTTCAAGATAATCTACTGCCGCAGCAAGTCCGATTGCACCTGCCATATTGGGAGTTCCTGCCTCGAATTTCCAAGGTAATTCCTTCCAACTAGCAGATTGTTCATAAACGAAATCTATCATTTCGCCGCCAAATTCTACTGGTGACATTTGTTCCAAATACTTTTCTTTACCATAAAGAACACCGATACCAGTTGGACCAGCCATCTTGTGACCTGAAAAGGCAAAGAAGTCCACATCCAAGTCCTGGACATCAATCTTCATATGAGGAGTAGACTGAGCACCATCCACCACCATGATGGCTCCCACTTGGTGGGCCATTTGAGTGATTTCTTTGATCGGATTGACAACACCCAGAACATTTGAGGCATGAGCTAGGGAGACAAATTTCACCTTATCAGTCAATTTAACTCGTAAGTCATCCATATCCAGAGCTCCATCTTTGAGATAGACATAAACAAGCTCTGCCCCAGTCTTGCGGCAGGCTTCCTGCCATGGAATGATATTGGAATGGTGTTCCATGACGGAAATCAAGACCTTGTCTCCCTCAGTCAAGACTTCCTCAGCATAACGCGCTACCCAGTTCAGACTGGTTGTCGTTCCTCTGGTAAAGAGAACTTCCTTTGTAGACCCTGCATTGATAAACTTACGAATGGTTTCACGAGCGGCTTCATAAGAAGCTGTCGCCCTTTCTGCCAAGGTATGAACGCCACGATGAACATTGGCATTGTCGTTCTCATAGTAGCGGTTAATCGTCTCCAGAACTGCTAGTGGTTTTTGTGTCGTCGCAGCATTGTCCAAATAAACCAATGGTTCATCATTAACAATCTGGTCTAAAATTGGAAAATCCTTGCGAATCACTTCTACATCTAACATAGGCTACCCCTTAGCGTTTTGACAATTTTTCTTCGATAGTTGCAATCATTTCATCACGAACTTCCTTGACTGGAATCTCAACGATAACAGATCCAAGGAAACCACGAACAACCAAGCGTTCTGCAGTTGCCTTATCCAGACCACGGCTCATGAGGTAGTACATATCTTCTGGATCTACCTGACCGATAGAAGCCGCATGTCCTGCAGTTACGTCATTTTCATCAATCAAAAGAATTGGATTGGCATCTGAACGCGCTTGGTCTGAAAGCATAAGAACACGGCTCTCTTGTTGCGCATCTGCTCCCTTGGCACCCTTGATAATGTGACCAATACCATTGAAGGTCAAGGTTGCTTTTTCAAGAATAACCCCATGTTGAAGGATATTTCCGATTGAGTTGCAACCATAGTTAGTTACTCGGGTATCAATCCCTTGTACCTGACGGCCACTTGAAAGAGCTACGACTTTAAGATCCGCATGGCTACCATTACCAATCAAGTCGCTATCAAAATCCGCAACGACGTTTCCTTCGTTCATGACACCGATTGCCCAGTCAATACTTGCATCGTTGCCTAATTTACCACGACGGCTAATGTAGGCAGTAACGTTTTCACCTAGACGGTCAATGGCGGCAAACTTCACTTGAGCACCAGAACGTGCAATCACTTCTACTGTGATATTAGCAGTTGCTTTGGCACTTCCTTCACCACGTGACTCTAAACGCTCCAGATAACTAATCTTAGAATTTTTACCAGCGATAATCATAATATGTTTGTTAAACGGCACATCGCTATCGCTATCTTGGTAGAAAATCCCTTCGATTGGCTCTTTAATTTCAACATTATCAGGAATATAGAGGACAGCACCACTGTTGAAATAAGCTGTATGGTAGGCTGCCAACTTATCATCATCATACTTAACAGATGACATGAAGAATTCTTCGATCAGCTCTGGAATTTCTTCTAAAGCTGAGTGGAAGTCTGTAAAGACGACACCCTGTTCAGCCAACTCAACTGGAATTTGCTCAAAAACAGTCTGAGTCCCTACTTGAACCAATTTCAAGTGATTATCTAGAGCTGTGAAATCTGGAACATTTACTGATGGCTCACTTTCTGTAATCGTTCCATCACCAAGATTCCAACGGTGGAATTTGACACGCTCAATAACTGGTAATTCCAAAGTCTCAATCTTGTCAAAAGCTTTTTGACGGAGATCAGCCAACCAGCTTGGTTCAGCGTGCATTTCTGAAAAAAGTTTAATATTTTCTTTAGTCATTTACTTCTCCTAAAAGATACGAGGGAATTACAATTCTTCCTTGTAGTCATAGCCAAGTTCTTCAGCTAGTTTTGCGTATCCTTCACGTTCCAAACGTGCAGCCAATTCTGGACCACCAGAAAGGACAACACGACCTTCCATCATCACATGTACCACATCAGGTGTGATATAGTTCAAAAGACGTTGATAGTGAGTGATGATCATAGCACCAAAGCCTTCACCACGCATGGCATTCACACCTTTAGAAACAACTTTAAGGGCATCAATATCAAGACCAGAATCAATCTCATCCAAAAGGGCGAAAGTTGGTTCCAACATCAAAAGTTGAAGAATTTCATTACGTTTTTTCTCACCACCAGAGAAACCTTCGTTGAGGTAACGCTCAGCCATTTCTTCTTTCATGTTGAGCAATTCCATTTTTTCATCTAGCTTAGTAATAAACTCACGAACTGAAATCTTCTCATCATCTTCTTTACCAGCATTCATGGCTGCACGAAGAAACTCAGCATTGGTAATTCCAGGAATTTCTGATGGGTATTGCATAGCAAGGAAAAGTCCCATACGCGCACGCTCATCTACTTCCAACTCAAGGATGTTTACGCCATCAAACAAAACTTCACCTTTGGTAACTTCATAGTTAGGGTTCCCCATGATAGCGGCAGAAAGAGTCGATTTACCTGTACCATTTGGTCCCATGATAGCGGCAATTTCTCCTGTTTTCAGGGTCAGGTTAACCCCTTTTAAAATTTCTTTTCCTTCAATCTCAACGTGAAGATCTTTGATCTCTAATACTGACATGATAGTTCCTTTCTTTTTCAAGACTTTTACAGTACTTACTAGAAAAACGTCTGATTTCCCCAGAAATAGAGTAAAAGGTCTATAAATATACTTTTATAGTATAACAAAAAAAAGCCTAAAAGGCTTTGATTTTGTCTGGAAGCTGAGGGCTAGTCTTTCCTATTAAAATGCTGATCGATGACATCAACGATTTTGCCCATCACATAACTGACTCGGAAATTTCTAAAGAGCAAAATGGCCCAAAAGGCTGCCATAATATAGCGGCCAGTCATCCAGGCTTCATTGAAAAAATAGGTCTCAGCAGCTGTAAACAGCGCGATGATAATAAATTGTTGTCTATTCATAAGCTTATTGTATCATGAAATCTTTCTTTAGTCTTCCTCTACCTTCACTTTATCAGCCAAAAATTCAAATCCTTCTGGAATCAGGCTTTCTTCTGCTTCTTTTTCAGTTTGAGAAGATTTGGCTTTGGCTGAAAAGGTTGCGCGAACTTCTTTCCATTCCTCCATGGAAATAGCTAAAATCTCAGGTGAAAAACCGGCTGCCTGACTGAGAATGTTGCCAAACATAGTGTTGAGATTGTCCCGTTTCATGGTTTGACCAGCATTGAAGTTAGACTCAAAAGCAAGAATGGCATGGTGTTCATTGGCCGCAACCGGTTGAGAACCAACTAGTAGAGCCTTATCAGGACCTCCAAGACTTTCAATCACCTCTCCCCAGGCATTCTGCAAGCGAATCAGATTTTGACGAGCCAAATCAGGATTTTCGACAGCCTCTTGTAGGATAGATTGAACCTTATTGCGATCCACACGATAGACTGTTTTGCCTACTGTTGGACGACTAGGAGCTGGATTTGTTGGCTTAGCTACGGTTCCCACATTGGCGAGTTCTTGTTTGAGACGGGCAACTTCCTGTCTCAGCGCAGCAATTTCATTTTCAACCGCCCCTGAAAGAGCTGTTTCAAGCTTGATTTCCGCCAAACGGATGGTCATCATTTCAGCATAAATCTTGGGCTGCAAACTAGACTTAATATCTGCTAAACTCACTGTCGCTAAGCGAATCATTTCAAACAGATTTTCTTGAGGAAGTGCCAAATTTTCTACAAAGACTGGACTATGATGAGTGTTTTCTCCACCTGTTTGAACAATTAACAAGTCTCTTAAATAGTGCAAAAGGTCGGTCACAAAACGGGTCATGCTCTTGCCATTGTCAAAAAGAAGATTTAAACAAGCTAATGCTTTGGGAACATCCTGTTGAGACAAGGCAGACACATAATCATCCAAGGCTGATAGGCTAATGGTGCCAGTAATTTCTTCAGAGATGGCAGTCGTCAGCTCGTTTCCCTGGGTCAAACTCAGAGCTTGGTCTAAAATAGACAAGGCGTCCCGCATTCCACCTTCAGCCCGTCTAGCAATGATTTCCACAGCCTCTGGTTCAGAGCTAATATTTTCCTTTTCTAAGATATAGTGGATATGCTCCTTAATATCTTGTGTCTTAATTGATTTAAATTCAAAACGCTGCACACGGGATAGAATAGTCGCAGGGATCTTGTGCAATTCAGTAGTGGCTAAAATAAAAACTACATTCTGTGTTGGCTCTTCCAGCGTCTTTAGGAGGGCATTAAAAGCCCCTGTAGACAGCATGTGAACCTCATCTATGATATAAACCTTATAACGGGCAAGGCTAGGGGCGTAGGTAGATTTATCACGAATTTCACGGATTTCATCCACCCCATTATTAGAGGCCGCATCCATTTCGATGACATCTTCTAAACTCCCGTCCGTCACTGCCTGACAGATATAGCAGTTATTACATGGTTCTCCCCCCACTTGATTGGGACAGTTCATAGCCTTGGCAAAAATTTTAGCAACACTGGTTTTTCCTGTTCCACGAGGGCCAGAAAAAAGATAAGCATGACTTATTTTCTCTTGCTCCACTGCTTGTTTAAGAGTCTTAGCCACAACTTCTTGACCAACCAACTGGGAGAAATTTTGACTTCTATATTTTCGATAAAGTGCTTGATACATTAGGCTTTCTCCTCAAACATTGTAAAGTCCCATTCTGTCTTTTCAAGCAAAATAGCGACAAATTGTTCCAAATAATTTCGATCTATAACATCATAATCATCAATCTCTGAAGAATCCAGATCCAGAACCCCAAGTAATTGACCATTCTTTATCATCGGCACCACAATTTCACTTTTAGCTAGACTATCACAAGAAATATAGTTAGGATAAGTCCTTACATCACCAACCAGAACTGTTTCCTGAAAGTGAGCTGCCTCACCACAAACACCCTTTCCTAGTGCAATACGGATGCAGGAAACACCACCTTGGAAGGGACCTAAAATCAATTCCTTTCCATCGAACAGATAAAAGCCTGCAAATACGGTATTAGGAAAGCGTGATTTTAAAAGAGCGCTGGCGTTGGAAAGATTAGCCAAAACATTGGTTTCAGCTTCCAATAAAAAAGAGAGCTCCTCATTTAACATTTGATAACGTGATTGTTTTTCTGATTTTAACATAGAACTATTATATCAAAAAAAGGAGCAGAGACAAAAGAAAAATCCCTTGTTTAGTAAACAAAGGATTTTGTGAATTTTCAATTTGATTAAAGTTCGATATCACCAAACAAATCAGCCATTGAGAATCCTGTTTGTGTTTCTGGAAGTTCAAAATCACGTTTTTCTTGACGTTTTGGACGACGTGGACGAGCAGCACGTTTTTCTTCTTTTTGTCCTTCTTCTTGAGCTGGACGCTCTTCAAGAGCTTTAATAGAAAGTGATACGCGCTCTGCATCTGCGTTAACTTCAAGAACTTTAACTTGAACTTCTTGACCAACTTTAAGAGCTTCTTTTGGATTTTCAATACGTTTGTGTGAAATTTGTGATACGTGAACAAGTCCATCGATACCTGGCAATACTTCAACAAATGCACCGAAGTCAGTCAAACGTTTAACTGTTCCTTCTACTACATCACCTTTAGCCAATTTTTGCTCAACGCCATCCCATGGTCCAGGTGTTGTTGCTTTAAGTGAAAGTGATACACGTCCTTCTTCTTCGTTAAGATCAAGGATTTTCACTTCAATTTCTTCACCAACAGTTACAACTGATTTTGGTGATACGTTACGTTCATGTGACAATTCAGTCAAGTGAACCAATCCGTCAACACCACCAAGGTCGATGAAAGCACCGAAGCTTGTGATACGAGCAACTTTACCAGTTACAACATCACCAACAGCCAATTTACCAAATACTTCAGCGCGAGCTGCTACTGTAGCTGCTTCAACAACTTCACGACGTGAAAGGATGAAGCGGTTTTCTTTGGCGTCAACTTCTTTGATTTTAGCATCAAATTCTTGACCTACAAAACGCTCAGTGTTACGTACGAAACGAGTATCCAACATTGAAGCTGGGATAAATCCACGAACACCTTCAAATTCTACTGAAAGTCCACCTTTAACGGCACGAGTTCCTTTAACAGTAACAACTTCTTCTTCGCGACCAACAAGTTTGTCCCATGCTTTGCGAGCTTCAAGGCGTTTTTTAGATACAAGGTATGTAACTGTATCAGTATCTTTACCAACTACTTGACGAAGTACAAGAACATCCAATACTTCTCCTACTTTAACAAAGTCATTGATATCTGCATCGCGATCGTTTGTCAATTCGCGAAGAGTCAAGACACCTTCAACACCAGTTCCAGAGATTGCAACGTTAGCTTGAGTCGCAT
Organism: Streptococcus sp. 5346; assembly: GCF_013277455.1. Lineage (GTDB taxonomy): Bacteria > Bacillota > Bacilli > Lactobacillales > Streptococcaceae > Streptococcus. The sequence goes on along the minus strand of NZ_VMMY01000003.1, from coordinate 160,624 downwards.
CAACTGTCAATACTTCAGCACTAACAACATCACCAGTCTCAACTTGGCTAACGCTATTTAGCAAATCTTCAAATTCGTTCATCTAAAAAATCCTCCAACAATCAAGTTTTTCTTAAACTTGACATACTTATAATTTTTTTCCTAAGCACCCGCAAGGACATGTTCATATCATTCACGTCTTTCAATTATAAAAATAAAATACCCTAAGATATTTTGCTTTTTATCTTGATTATTACCTAAGAACTGGGGTAGCTGGATTCGAACCAACGCATGAGGGAGTCAAAGTCCCTTGCCTTACCGCTTGGCTATACCCCATTGATAAAATGGAGAGAGAGGGATTCGAACCCCCGAACCCGAAGGAGCGGATTTACAGTCCGCCGCGTTTAGCCTCTTCGCTATCTCTCCTACAATCAACATGGACTATTATATCATGAAAATTTCAAAAAAACAAGACTTATTTTGCTAAATTATAATTTTCAATCAAAATTTCTACAGCTTTTTCCAATTTTTTATAAAAACTATCGACATTCCCATTCTTTATGATGGCAAATTGTCCATCTAATTCGGCAATTTCTCCAATAACTTTTTTACCGATAGTCAATGTATAACCTTCAAAACTGTCTTTTCCTACATTAACTTTGGCATCTGCTACTTGAATTTCAATTTTTTTATCTTTCTTACTCATTTCATACCTCTCTTCACTTTTTCTATTTTACAAGAAAATCCAAAAACTAGCAAGAAAAAACTCTATATCATTCCGTGTCTGATATAGAGTTTTCTGCGTTATTTAATGTGTTTTTCTAGTTCTTTTTGGTACTTGCTATTAGATTCCAATTTGTCTTTTTGCCATTTTTTAAGAGCTTCTTCATATTCTTTTGTTGTAACGATATCTTTTTGCAATTTCATACCTTTAAAGATATATGGGTCACCTTTAATACCAACTTGTGAGTATGGTTTTGAGAATGGTACTACGTTACTTACAACTGGAGAACCACCAGATGAAGCTGTTGGCATCAATAATGAACTATCTGTCAACCAAGCTTGAGCTTTAGCATATTTTTCATATCTCTTCTCTAGGTCAGTGGTCTCAGAAACAGCATCTTCTAACAATTTCTTATATTGATCCAAACCAAGTTTAGCTACAACATCCTTATCTTTTCCTTTCGTAATACCAAGGTGTTTCATGGCAGAACCAGATTTTGGATCCATAATATTCAAGTAAGACGCTGGATCTTGATAGCTTGGAGCCCATCCTGTACTGTTCAAATCATAGTCTTTTTGAGAAGGAACACGCGCTTGTGATGTAATCGTTTCTTTTTCATTATCTGTCATTTGAAGTACATCGATGACAACATTTTCAGCACCAAGAGTTGATTCAATAGACTGTTTGAAAGAGTTGCTTTGTTGCACGGCGATAGTATCTGTTTGTTCAACCGGGACATCCAAGTGAATTGGGAAAGTTACCCCTTTAGATTCCAGGTCTTTCTTAGCTTTTTCGAAAGCAACTTTAGCCTTGTCAGGGTTGTAGATAGAATCCTTACCGTCAACTAGCTCAACACCTTTCCATTGGTCACCATAGTTCACCAACTCTGCTTGAGCGATTTGACCAAAGTTCTTACCACCTGCTTGTACGAAGTTATCTGGAACAAGACTGTTACGAATAATCTTGTCCGCACCGTCTTCACCATTTAGCTGGGCAGCATAAGAATGACGGTTAAAGGCAAAGTTGATAGCCTGACGGAAGTCCTTATTAAGCATAGCTTCTTTTGTAGAAGTCTTTTGCTCCTCACTTGTTTTCGCAGTTTTATTGTATGACTGACGATTTACGTTAAAAGTAAAGTAATAACTACTTGAATCTTGCGGGCTATAAGTGATTTTATCTCCGTATTGTTCCAAAGTTGAAGCAAAGTTTGAGCTGCTTGGGAAGAGACGGGCTGTCGTATAAGCACCAGAGGAGAAGCTACGGATCAAAGACTCCTGATCTGAACCATCGTAGTAGGTCAATTTAATCTTCTCAATTTTAACATTTTCTTTATCCCAGTAATTTGGATTTTTTTCATATTCAATCAAAGATTTAGAAGTCAATGTTTTTAAGAAATAAGGACCATTGTAGAGAATACCTGCTGGGCTAACCTCTCCGTAATTCTTTCCTGATGCCTTTAAAAACTCTTCATTTACAGGCAACATCGTCGCTGTTGTAACTTTTGAATTCCAGAAACTTTCTGGCGCATTCAATGTGTACTCAACTGTGTAGTCATCCAAAGCTTTAACACCAACTGTAGAGAAATCATTGGTTTCACCAGTCATATAGGCGTCCAAGCCTTTGATTGAATTTTGGATGAGAGAGACACCGTCTGACTTACCATCAGCGACGTGTTTTAGTCCTGTCACAAAGTCATGGGCTGTTACTTCTGCGTATTCTTCGCCTTCTGATGTGTACCATTTCACTCCTTTACGAAGTTTATAGGTATAAGTCAATCCATCTTTTGAGACAGACCAATCCTCAGCCAAAGAAGGAATAACATTACCATATTTATCATTTTCCATCAAACCATCAACGACATTCCCGATAATATCTGTTGTGGATGTACGCGTTGCTATGCTGTAGTCCAAGGATGCTGGATCCACTGCATAAACATAAGAAAATGTTGTCGGTGCATCTGCTTCTTTATCAGCTTTTCCACAGGCTGCTAAAAGAGCTGTTGTGCTCAGGACCACTCCTGCTGTTAAGAGCCACTTTTTCGATTTCATAAAAATCTCCTTTTGTTTATTTTAATCTACTTTTACAATCCAACCTTCTGGCGCTTCAATATCACCAAACTGAATACCTGTCAATTCATCATAGAGTTTACGAGTCACAGGGCCAACTTCTGTTTCACTATAGAACACATGGAAATCATCACCGTGCTGAATTCCACCAATTGGAGAGATAACTGCTGCTGTACCACAGGCACCTGCCTCTACAAAACGGTCAAGCTTATCAATTGGGACATCCCCCTCAATAGGAGTCAAGCCCAAGCGGTGTTCTGCCAAATAAAGTAAAGAATACTTAGTAATAGATGGCAAGATAGATGGACTCAATGGTGTTACAAACTCATTGTCAGCTGTAATTCCAAAGAAGTTAGCTGAACCGACTTCTTCAATCTTTGTATGAGTTGATGGGTCTAGGTAGATAACATCTGAGAAATGATGTGATTTCGCCAATTTCCCTGGCAAGAGACTGGCAGCATAGTTTCCACCAACCTTTGCCGCACCTGTACCATTTGGAGCAGCACGGTCGTATTCATCCTGAATCAAGAAGTTGGTAGGGACCAAACCACCCTTAAAGTAATTTCCAACTGGCATAGCAAAGATAGTAAAAATATACTCCTCTGCTGGTTTTACCCCGATAATATCTCCGACACCAATCAAAAGAGGGCGAAGATAGAGGGTTCCACCTGTTCCGTATGGTGGTACGTATTCTTCATTCGCACGGACAACTGCTTTACAAGCCTCTACAAACATGTCTGTCGGAACTTGTGGCATCAAGAGACGGTCACATGTACGTTGCAGGCGTTTGGCATTTTCATCAGGACGGAACAGTTGAACACTGCCATCCTTAGTACGATAAGCTTTCAAACCTTCAAATGCTTGTTGTCCATAGTGGAGACTTGGAGAAGACTCTGAAATATGCAAAGTTGCATCCTCTGTAAGCTCTCCTTGATTCCATTGTCCATTTTTAAAATGAGCAATATAGCGATAAGGTAATTTCATATAGGAGAAACCAAGGTTTTCCCAATCAATCGTTACTGTCATATTCCACTCCTTATTCTAAAAACCTATTTCTTATATTCTACACTATTTTTCTAAAATAGCAAGTATATTTTGTAATTTTCAGAAAATTTCTTCAATAAAAAGAACCAGCTCTTAGAACTGATTCTTCATTTCACTTATTTAGCTTCAGTAAATACTTCTTTAAGATAAGCATCAAAAACTTCTTCATCTGAAATCGTGTCAGAAATGAAGCTTCCGTTACTAGTCCTTTCTGACAGGTTCAAGTCTTGCAATCGGCTTTGATAGATTGTTCCTTTGTTGGATTGAACAATCAGAGTTTGATCGTTCTCGTCCACTTCTGTACTAAAGAGGTCACCAACGAAGCCTTGCTCTGCAACTGCACCAGCCAAGAAGACACGGTGTGGTTTGTTTTTCAACTCGCGCAAAACTTGTAAACCACGTTTGGCACGGCTGGTTACCGGAATTTCGGCAATAGAAACACGTTTCAAACTTCCACGTTGGGTCAAGAGATAGAAGGATGAGGTATTACAGATAAAGGCCGATTGGAGGACATCATCTGCTTTGAGGTTTATAGCTTTGACACCTGCAGCCTTAGCACCGACAACTGGAACCTCTTCGATATTGAAACGAAGGGCATAACCATTTTGGCTAATCAAAAGAACATCATCTAGTTTAATCGGAGCCACTGCTACAATCTGGTCTGTATCGTCTTTGAGCTTAGCATACTTGACAGACTTAGACTTGTAGGTTCGCCATGGAGAGAACTCTTTGCGTTCTACACGCTTGATTTGACCGAGACGAGTTGCAGCAAAGTAGGTTGTCGCATCATCAAACCGGTCCACTACTTCCACATAAAGGATTTCTTCGTTAGTTTCAAAGTTTGTAATGGTCTGGCTCAGATGCTCTCCGATATCCTTCCAGCGAATATCTGCCAATTCATGAATTGGTCGATAAATGACATTTCCAAGGGTCGTGAACATCAAAAGATGCTGGGTGGTCTTGACAGCTTGAACAAAAATCAAACGGTCATCATCACGTTTGCCAATTTCTTCCAGAGTGGAAGCCGCAAAGGAACGTGGGCTAGTACGCTTGATGTAACCTGCCTTGGTCACACTGACGTAGGTATCTTCCTCGGCGATAAGACTAGCTGTATCAATCTCAATTACTTTTGCTGTGTCTTCTAAAGTACTCAAACGTGGAGTCGCAAATTTCTTCTTGACCTCACGAAGCTCTTTCTTCATGAGATTGTACATGGTCCGTTCGTCACCAATGATCGCTGCAAGCATGGCAATCTTTTCACGAAGTTCTGCTTCTTCCTCCTGCAAGACAACTACGTCTGTATTGGTCAAACGGTACAGTTGCAAGGTTACGATAGCCTCAGCCTGCTCTTCTGTAAAATCATAGCTGACCTTGAGGTTTTCCTTGGCGTCCGCCTTATTCTCAGAAGCGCGGATAAGAGCAATGACTTCGTCCAAAATCGAAATCACGCGAATCAAACCTTCGACGATATGGAGACGTTTCTCAGCCTTTTCCTTGTCAAAGCGTGAACGCGCTAAAATAACTTCGCGACGGTGGGCGATGTAGCTAGACAGGATTGGAACGATCCCAACCTGACGAGGAGTGAAATTGTCAATCGCCACCATGTTAAAGTTGTAGTTGATTTGCAGGTCTGTGTATTTGAAAAGATAATTGAGAACAAGCTCCGTATTGACATCTTTCTTGAGTTCGATAGCGATACGTAGACCATCACGGTCAGACTCATCGCGAACCTCAGCAATACCAGCCACCTTGTTATTGACACGAACATCATCGATTTTCTTGACAAGATTGGCCTTATTGATTTCATAAGGAATCTCAGTGATAACGATTTGTTCCTTACCACCTTTTAGCTTTTCAATCTCAGTCTTGGAACGAACAACCACGCGCCCTTTCCCAGTTTCATAGGCCTTCTTGATTTCATCACGCCCCTGAATAATTCCTCCTGTCGGGAAGTCTGGTCCAGGCAAGAATTCCATGAGTTTGTCCACCTTGGCGGTTGGGTGGTCAATCATGTAAACCGCCGCATCGATGACCTCAGCTAAATTATGAGGTGGAATATCTGTCGCATAACCAGCCGAAATCCCAGTCGAACCATTGACCAAGAGGTTTGGAAAGGCTGCTGGTAAGACCGTTGGTTCTTTCTCGGTATCATCAAAGTTCCAAGCAAAAGGAACTGTCTTTTTCTCGATATCTTGAAGAAGGTAGCCAGCAATTTCAGACAAACGCGCCTCTGTATAACGCATAGCCGCAGGCGGATCTCCGTCCATAGAACCGTTATTACCGTGCATTTCAACTAGAATCTCACGATTTTTCCAATCTTGTGACATACGAACCATGGCATCATAGATAGAACTGTCACCGTGTGGGTGGAAATTCCCCATGATGTTACCGACAGACTTGGCCGACTTGCGGTAGCTCTTGTCAAAGGTATTGCCATCCTTATTCATCGAATAAAGGATACGGCGCTGAACCGGCTTCAAGCCATCACGAATATCTGGCAAAGCCCGGTCTTGAATAATGTACTTGGAGTAGCGACCAAAGCGCTCTCCCATGATATCCTCTAGGGACATATTTTGAATGTTGGACATAAGATACAAAGGGACGATTCGGCTTACCGAAAATTTCTGTAGAAAAATAGGAAATCGATTAAGGGCTCGACGAACCCAAGGTGATTTCTCTTTTTTCCTAAGTATTAGTCCCGTGTTCAGTTACTATAAGTAACCAAACTATCCTTTCTGTAATTTAATATGTTGATTCAGTTAATAAGGAATTTCACATAGCATTTAGGGCATGTTCAATTTCTTTCGAAGAATGTAGTGTATTTTTTATGGAAAAAGAAAAAATATAGAGTAAGTGAGTTTCATCCAATTCCTGTATCGCCATTTCCACTTGAAATGTCTACTCCACAAATCCTCGTTTATACTTGATATGACTGGCGATATTGCTATCTACATCTTTCTTATCCCAAAGTTGGAGTTCCCATGGGTAGTAAAAATTACTTTTATTTTTAAAATAGATATGAATACCGACATAGCCATCTTTATCACGTAAATACCAGTTTTTTAGTCCGTAAATTTCTTGCCAATCATCTAATTTATCCATGACTTGAGCTATCTCTTTGGAACTTAAAATCATACGAGCACCAAAAATATCATTAAGAATTGAATTCACAGGATAGCCCTCTTGACGTTCAGAAAAACGTGTAATTTTATCTAAAATAGACTCAGAAGTTTTGACACGATAAACATAGGCAATATCTTGGACATCCGCTTTCATCAGATAGTCATTAATTGACTCATGTAAATTCAGACGGTAGGCCAAAATCGCTTTAGTCGGAACTTTTGAAAAGGTATGCTTGAGATTGATTTTTTCCACCTTACCCGTTTCAAAATAATCTTTAGAATATTCTCGATGAATACGATTAATCTCTGTAATGAGGCGTTCCACTTTTTCAATCATGAGTCTTCTCCTCTCGCTTTTTCATTTTTCCAGTTATTCCCAAACTTCTTCACTCTTTCCTTAGCATACTCAATCATCTTCTCAGCCACTTCTTTATCGTAGTCAAATCCCATTTTTTGAGCAAGAAATTGAGCTTCTTGGTGGAAAAGTTGCATCGTAGCCAATAAAGACTGAGTAATTTTATCTATACTTGAAAAATCAAGCAAATCTGAGAATTCCTTTTCTTTATCAGTGGGTAAATAGTTAAAAAGATACTTATAATTCTTGCCGACGTCTACTGTTCCCTTATCACTTGCGACCTGCCAAGCCAAGATTTTCAAGAGTTCTTGTTGGCAAATACCATAGAGATGGTCAGTAGCATAGAATACCTGCTTGCGACAAATCCCTTTGACAACGTAGGCTGACACCCACCAAAATTCATTACAGGAATTTTTAAAATCCGTTTCAGTAGCTGGGGTTATCCAGTGACGCTTTGGACTGGGAGAATAGGACTCAAATAAGTCCTTCTCATCTTCCAAAACTATGAATTTCGACTCGCTATCTACCCATTCTTTCATGTGTTCTTTAGGACATAGGGTTAAATCAATGCGGTTACCATCCTCAAAGAGCATGAGATAAAGACGACGATTACCAAGACTAACTTCTTGCTCGATAATGCGTTTCCCAAACCGATTCAACCAAGAAAGGTCACTTGTCAGATTATCAAAATCATCCACAATATAGACCACGTCATAGTCTTGAAATTCATCTTTTAGGGCCTTTGGGTTTGTCCGTGAACCAGACATGGCGACAGCTTTGACTTGTAAAGTTTTGGCAGTCTGTAAAATCAAATCTAGCATTTCTGTTTCAGCTCTCATATATTGCTCCCTTTAGTTCTTTAAGATGATGTTTTCTTTTAAAAAATAACAAATTATTAATCAGGATAAAGAGGATCTTTAACAAAAACAACTTTATTAGATAAGTAGGAGCTCAACCCATTAAAATTATATTCATTTTGCATTTTTTGTTGAAATTCCTTGAAAGATTTATATTTTTTCATTTCCTCCTCAATATTAAATGTTTTATTTTTGTTTAAATCATCTATATTCCATTTAACACCTGAAAGTACATAAAATCTTTGCTTATCTTCTTCGGACAATTTACCTCCTCTATTTAACAGCAGTCTACTAAACTCCTTGTCTAGATAATTAAATGTGTGATCATAAATATTTTCATCACCATTAATTACCATTTCATTTTCAGGAAAATGAGTTATATTCTTTGTGTATTCCTTTAAATCTTCATATCTATCATCACTAAGAATCTCCTTCCCCCAAGGGGTTGTTAAAAATTTAACATTTTGTAAATTCTGAGGACTATCTTTATAAGTGTACTGAATGTGAGAAACAATGGCTAAGAAAGGATATACTCGAAGTTCAAATGCTATATCATCTTCCAAAGGCTTTCCATAAATTTTTCTTCTAACATCTCTATCTCCGTGTTTACCATAAAAATTTTTTGATAATACTGACGTCTCAATTTCATCAATTGTTTTACCTGTGCTAGTTTGACTTATAACATTTTCATATGAAATAGGCAAAAGAATAAGTGTTGATACTCTACTTTTATCCTTTAAAATATAATATAATTTCGCAGGTATATACATAAAATAAGATGGTTGTGGTGGGTTAGATAATGGTTTTTGTGATTCATTATATAATGTATAGCTTGGATTATCCTGCCATAAATTTTGGACGATATTAAAATTTGTAGTGTCTAAATAGCTATTTCTTTCTAAAATTTTTTTATTATTTTCCTGAGTTTGACGATTATTCTCTTGATTTTTTAAATTGTTATCAATAGTTTGATAACTCATGAAGGCTGTAATTACAAGCGAAACCAGTGAAATAAAAATTGATATGTTTTTATACCACGGTTTATTCTGTTCTTCTTGTCTGATTAGAAATGGCTGTGGTAATTGAGGTAATTCAATTTTTGTATTTTCGACATTACTGCTATCGTTTTTTAAATCTTCTTTTACCTTTTTTGAAATCTTAACTTTTTGACTCTTTTTATTGGACATCCATTGTCCCTCCTAAAACACCATCTCCCCACTCTCCTCAAGCGTAAACTTGACATTGTCTTCAATCCACTTACGGCGTGGTTCTACCTTATCTCCCATGAGGACATTGACGCGGCGTTCGGCGCGAGCTAGGTCTTCGATTGTGACACGGATGAGGGTGCGAGTTTCTGGATTCATGGTTGTTTCCCAGAGCTGGTCTGCATTCATCTCACCAAGACCTTTATAACGTTGGAGTGTAGCACCTTTACCAAATTGTTTGCGGAGTTCTTCAAGTTCTCCGTCTGTCCATGCGTAGGCCACTTCTTCTTTCTTGCCTTTACCTTTTGACATCTTGTAAAGAGGCGGGAGGGCGATATAAACATGTCCTGCCTCGACAAGAGGACGCATATAGCGATAAAAGAAGGTTAAGAGAAGTGTTTGAATGTGGGCACCGTCTGTATCCGCATCGGTCATGATAATGATCTTGTCATAGTTGGCATCTTCAAGGGAGAAGTCTGCTCCTACACCAGCACCTATGGTATAAATCATGGTGTTAATTTCTTCATTTTTGAGGATATCCGCCATCTTGGCCTTGGCTGTATTGATAACCTTACCACGTAGAGGCAAGATAGCCTGGAACTTGCGGTCACGGCCTTGTTTGGCAGAACCTCCAGCAGAATCTCCCTCGACTAGATAGAGTTCATTCTTAGCTGGATTCTTAGACTGGGCTGGGGTCAATTTCCCAGACAACAAGCCCTTATCTTTTTTATTTTTCTTCCCATTTCGGCTCTCATCACGCGCCTTACGTGCCGCTTCACGAGCATCACGGGCCTTGATAGCCTTGCGAATGAGGTTAGAAGCCAATTCCCCATTTTCCATAAGGAAAAAGGTCAACTTATCAGCCACAATGCCATCCACAACGGGACGAGCAAGAGGGCTTCCTAGCTTGTCCTTGGTCTGTCCTTCAAACTGGAGGTGTTCTTCAGGAACCAAGATAGAAAGAACGGCTGCTAGTCCTTCACGATAGTCTGACCCTTCAAGGTTTTTATCTTTTTCCTTGAGAAGCCCCGTCTTACGCGCATAGTCATTCATAACCTTGGTAATGGCAGACTTGAGTCCTGTCTCGTGCGTTCCACCGTCTTTGGTACGAACGTTATTGACAAAGGACAAAATATTATCTGAAAATCCGTCATTATACTGGAGGGCCACTTCCACTTGAAAACCATTATCTTCGCCTTCAAAGTATAGAACTGGCGTTAAGGTTTCCTTATCTTCGTTCAGATAAGAAACAAAGTCTTGTACCCCATTCTCATAGTGGAATTCAATCCCTTCATCTGTTCGCTTATCCGTCAAGGACAAGGTTACATTTTTTAAGAGAAAAGCTGATTCATTAAGACGCTCTGAAATGGTATTGTACTTGAAGTCTGTCGTAGAAAAGATCGTCGCATCGGGCATAAACGTAACCTTGGTACCTGTTTTAGACTTGGGTGCTGTACCGATTTTCCTCAGAGTCGTGACAGGTTTTCCACCATTTTCAAAACGTTGCTTGTAAACTGCACCGTCACGGGTAATTTCAACTTCTAGCCAACTAGAAAGGGCATTAACAACGGAAGAACCCACCCCGTGGAGACCACCTGATGTTTTGTAGCCACCTTGACCAAATTTTCCTCCAGCATGAAGAATGGTAAAGATTACTTCAACCGTTGGAATCCCCATAGCGTGCATACCTGTCGGCATCCCACGTCCATGGTCTTGAACCGTTAAACTGCCATCTTTATTGATGGTCACATCAATACGATCACCAAATCCAGACAGGGCTTCATCGACTGCATTATCAACGATTTCCCAAACTAGGTGGTGGAGACCAGCACCATCGGTCGATCCGATATACATTCCTGGACGTTTACGGACCGCATCCAACCCTTCTAGCACCTGAATGGCATCGTCATTATAATTATTAATATTGATTTCCTTTTTTGACACAAGGAACCTCCTATTCGTTCATCTTTACTATTCTACAGGTTTTCCAAGGATTTTGCAAAATTTTTCTTTCTCCGGTGTGACAATTTTAGAAGAGATTCTCTGCCTTTCTTCTCCATTTCATGATATAATAGGAGTATGATTACAATAGTTTTATTAATCCTAGCCTATCTGCTGGGTTCGATTCCGTCTGGTCTCTGGATTGGACAAGTATTCTTTCAAATCAATCTGCGCGAGCATGGTTCTGGAAATACCGGAACAACCAATACTTTCCGCATTTTAGGTAAGAAAGCTGGTATGACGACCTTTGTGATTGACTTTTTCAAAGGAACCCTAGCAACACTTCTTCCGATTATGTTTTATCTGCAAGGCGTTTCGCCTCTCATCTTTGGACTTTTGGCTGTTATTGGCCATACCTTCCCTATCTTTGCAGGATTTAAGGGTGGTAAGGCTGTCGCAACCAGTGCTGGAGTGGTTTTCGGATTTGCGCCTGTCTTCTGTCTCTACCTTGCAGTTGTTTTCTTTGGAACCCTCTATCTTGGTAGTATGATTTCACTGTCTAGTGTCACAGCATCTATCGCAGCCGTTATCGGAGTTCTACTCTTTCCACTTTTTGGTTTTATCCTGAGCAATTATGATTCTCTATTCATCGCTATTATCCTAGCACTGGCTAGTTTGATTATCATTCGGCATAAGGATAATATCACACGTATCCAGAATAAGACTGAAAATCTTGTTCCTTGGGGATTAAACTTAACCCATCAAAATTCTAAAAAATAAACGCCAGTTTGAACAGAACTGACGTTTTTTGTATACTTATTTTGATTTGATATAGTTGATACCATCTGCTTTTGGTGCAACTGCTTTTCCAAAGAAGGCTGCCAAGACAAGAATTGTCAAAACATAAGGTGCGATTTGAAGATAAACCGCAGGCACACCTTGTAGGAACGGTAATTGAGAACCGATAACAGCCAAACTTTGTGAAAGTCCAAAGAAAAGACTAGAAAGCATGGCTCCGATTGGATTCCATTTTCCAAAAATCATCGCAGCAAGGGCGATAAATCCAGGTCCAACAATAGTTGTCACTGAGAAGTTAACTGAGATGGATTGAGCATAAATCGCTCCGCCAATTCCACCTAGGAAACCTGAAATAATAACCCCTAAATATCTCATCTTGTAGACATTGATTCCCAAAGTATCTGCTGCTTGAGGATGTTCACCAACAGAACGGAGACGAAGACCAAAGCGCGTTTTGAAGAGAATAAACCAAGCAAGGAACGAGAAGGCAATGGCCAGATAACCAAGCAGACTAGTTGACTTGAAGAAGATATCTCCGATAACTGGGATATTTGCCAAGACTGGGAAATCAAAGCGTCCAAAAGTCTGACTTAGGTTGTCGGTTTGTCCTTTGTTATAAAGAACTTTCACCAAGAAAACAGCCAAGGCTGGCGCCATCAAGTTCAATACCGTACCGCTGACAACATGGTCTGCACGGAAATGAACCGTCGCTGCTGCGTGGATGATAGAAAAGATTCCCCCTACCAATCCTGCTACAAGTAAGGATAGCCATGGGGTTGCTGCTCCAAATTGTTCTGCAAATTCAAGGTTAAAGACAACTCCAGAAAAGGCACCCATAACCATAATTCCTTCAAGGCCGACGTTTACGACACCACCACGTTCAGAGAAAACACCACCAATACTTGTAAAGATGAGGGGCGCTGAGTAAATCAGCATAGAAGACACCAAGAGGGTGAGCAAGGTTGTAATAGACATCTTTACTTACCTCCTTTAACTTGTTTTTTCGGTTTGACAAAGCGTTCGATAAGGTAATGAACACTGACAAAGAAGATAATAGACGCTGTTACAATGCTGACAAGCTCAGATGGTACCTGTGCCGCATTCATACCAGGGGCTCCAACTTGGAGAACACCAAATAGGAAGGCTGCAAAGAGAATACCAATTGGTGAGTTTGCCGCAAGCAGACTAACCGCCATCCCGTTAAATCCAACAGCCAATGACGCACCTTGAACATAGACGTTCTGGAAAGTTCCAAGTCCTTCAACAGCACCACCAAGGCCAGCCAAGGCACCTGATATGATCATTGAGAGGATAATCGTTCGTTTAGCAGAAATACCAGCATATTCTGAAGCATGTGGATTAAGACCAACTGCACGAATTTCAAAACCAAGAGTCGTTTTCTTGAGCATGAACCAAATAACTGCAACGGCAATGAGAGCAAAGAAAATACCAATATTCATCCGTGAGTTACCAGTCAACTCAGCCAACCAAGGTGTCTGATAGGTTGCATTAGCCCCAACACGAATGGTCGAATCTGTACTTTGCATGAAGTCTTTAGGGAAGGAATGGATAAAGGCATTTCCTACATACAAGACAATGTAGTTCATCATGATGGTTACGATAACCTCTGACGTCCCTAGATAGGCTCTAAGAATACCTGGAATCGCGCCGACAATTCCTCCAGCAATCAAGGCAATCACGATGGTTGCTATAATCATCAAGGGACGGGGCATATCTGGATGCGACAGGGCAAACCAACCACTGAGAATCCAACCTGCCAAAGCCTGACCCGGAAGTCCGACGTTAAAGAAACCAGCGCGACTGGCAACAGCAAAACCAAGACCAATCAAGACCAAAGGCCCCATAGCACGGAAGATTTCTCCAATCCCACGCAGGCTACCAAAGGCTGTATAGAACAATTCTTCGTAGCCCCAAATAGCATCATAACCGAAGATCCACATGACAATGGCTCCAAGTAAAATTCCTAGGAAGACAGAAATCAAGGGAACCGAAATTTGTTGTAATTTTTTAGACATCACTCTTCTCCTTTCCCAAGTTTCCACCCGCCATCAAGACACCAAGTTCTTGTTTATTGGTTGTTTCTGGTGATACAATACCTTGAATCTTACCATCGTGGATAACGGCAATACGGTCTGAGACGTTTAAAATCTCATCCAATTCAAAGCTGACAACAAGGACAGCCTTCCCATTATCACGCTCTTCAATCAAGCGTTTGTGGATATATTCAATGGCACCGACATCCAACCCACGAGTTGGCTGGCTGACGATAAGAAGATCAGGATCACGATCAATTTCACGAGCAATAATTGCTTTTTGTTGATTTCCTCCTGAGAGTGCAGCTGCAGGAACAAATTCACTGGCAGCACGAACATCAAACTCTTCCATTAGCTTTTTAGCATAAGAAGTAATATTTGAATAGTTCAAAATTCCATTTTTGCTATGTGGTTCTTTGTAGTAAGTTTGAAGGGCAATATTTTCAGAAATCATCATTTCCAAAATCAAACCATCACGGTGACGGTCTTCTGGAACGTGCCCAACACTTAGTTCTGTAATTTGTCGTGGGTGCAAGCCTACAATTGAATCTCCTTTTAGCTCAATGCTACCAGATTCTACCTTGCGAAGACCTGTAATGGCTTGAATCAGTTCAGACTGACCATTTCCATCAATCCCCGCAATCCCAACAATCTCTCCCGCACGAACATCCAAGGATAGATTTTTAACAGCTGGGACACCACGGTTTTCATTGACCACCAAATCTTTGATAGACAAGACTACTTCTTTTGGTTGAGATGCTTGTTTCTCTGTTTTAAAGGAAACAGAACGTCCTACCATCATTTCTGCCAAATCAGCATTAGTAGCCCCTGCAATTTTGACGGTTTCAATTGATTTCCCACGACGGATAACTGTAACGCGGTCAGAAACTGCGCGAATCTCGTCCAACTTGTGGGTAATCAAGATAATTGATTTTCCTTCTTTGACAAGATTTTTCATAATGGCCATCAACTCCTCAATTTCTGATGGAGTCAAAACAGCCGTTGGTTCGTCAAAGATAAGAATATCAGCTCCCCGATAAAGGGTTTTTAAAATTTCTACACGTTGTTGGGCTCCAACTGAGATGTCTGCCACCTTGGCGGAAGGGTCCACAGCTAAGCCATAACGTTCAGAAAGAGCCTTGATTTCTTTGCTAGCTCCAGCGATATCTAGCACACCATTTTTAGTCAATTCACTTCCTAAAATAATGTTTTCAGCCACCGTGAAAGCCTCTACCAGCATAAAGTGCTGGTGAACCATTCCGATTCCCAAGCCAGCTGCTTTAGATGGGGAGTCGAGGTTGACAACTTGACCGTTGACCGCGATTTCACCACTAGTTGGTTCAAGAAGACCTGCTAACATGTTCATGAGCGTGGACTTACCAGCCCCATTTTCTCCTAAAAGTGCATGAATTTCACCCTTTCGTAGGTGCAGGTTGATTTTGTCGTTGGCAACAAATTCACCAAACACCTTGGTAATATCACGCATCTCAATGACATTTTCGTGTGCCATGTGCTCTTCCTTTCAGAGTCTTATTTTATTTCAATAAAACTTGCTAGTTTATCTAGTAGCAAGCTTTACTGAGACAAAATGACTTTGTCTCAACTCTTAAAAAGCGGCCGATGGCCGCTTCCTAAGAAATAACTTCCATCCATTATTTTGCAGGAACTTTTACACTTCCATCAAGGATTTTAGCTTTAGCATCTTCAACGGCTTTTTTACCTTCTTCAGAAAGGTTAGTTGTTACCAAGTCAACCCCTTTATCTTTCAATGAGTAAACGATCACTTGACCGCCAGGGAATTCACCTTTTTCTGCCTTGTTAGAAATATCTTTTACAGTTGTACCAACTTGTTTCAAAGTAGATGCAAGAACAAAGTTTGATTCTTTACCATCTTTAGAAGTGTATTTACCTTCTGCTTCTTGGTCACGGTCAACACCGATAACCCAAACTTTTTCATTTTCAGGACGGCTTTCGTTGAGTGATTTTGCTTCTGCAAAGACACCAGCACCTGTACCACCAGCTACTTGGTAAACAATATCTGCACCGGCTGCGTATTGTGCGGCTGCAATTGTTTTACCTTTAGCAGCATCACCAAATGAACCAGCATAGTCAACTTGTACTTTGATAGATGGGTCTACTGACGCAACACCAGCCTTGAATCCTGCTTCAAAACGAGAGATAACTTCTGACTCCTGCCCACCTACAAAACCAACTTGTTTTGTTTTAGTTGTTTTTGCTGCAGCTACACCTGCAAGGTAACCTGACTCATTATCAGCGAAAGTTACGCTCGCAACATTCTTTTGATTTTTAATTACATCATCAATCAAGACATAGTTCAAGTCAGAATGTTCTTTAGCTGCTTCTTCAACCGCATTGTGAAGGGCAAAACCAACACCGAAGATTAGGTTGTAACTTCCAGCCGCTTGTTGCAAGTTGTTAGCGTAGTCAGCTTCACTTGTTGATTGGAAGTAAGTGAAACCGTTATCTTTTGAAAGATTGTGTTCTTTACCCCAAGCCTGCAAACCTTCCCAAGCTGATTGGTTGAATGATTTGTCATCAACACCACCAGTGTCAGTGACGATTGCTGCTTTTGTCTTCACATCAGAAGATGAATCTGCCTTACGAGAAGAGCGGTTACCACATGCAGCAAGTCCAACTGCTGCCACTGCAACTAGACCAAGGCCTAGCCATTGTTTCTTGTTCATTACTGAACCTCCTAAATAAGATGTGCAACGATGTTGCAAGTATGGATTGATTGGTCACAAGGACCGTGTCACTCAAAGAGCGACTCAGACTAATTTAAGTCTGTAAAAGAATATGGAAGTAACTCCCCGACCGTCATCTCGACCGTCGATTTATCTTTTGCGACTAAGGTCACTTTTAGATCTTGTTCAAAAAATTCGACCATTACTTGGCGACAAGCACCACATGGTGAAATCGGTTTTTCAGTTTGACCATAAACAATCAGCTCTGAAAATTCTCTTTGCCCTTCGGAAACTGCTTTAAAAATCGCTGTACGCTCTCCGCAGTTTGTCAAAGGATAGCTAGCATTTTCGATATTCACTCCCGTGTAAACACTTCCGTCTTTGGCTACTAAAACTGCTCCGATAGGAAAGTGAGAATAGGGGACATAGGCATGTTTGCTGGTTTCAATTGCCAGTTCAATCAACTCAGTAGTCGCCATCTGCCAATTCTCCTTTTAAAATGGCTACCCCAGCTGACGTTCCGATACGGGTCGCACCTGCTTCCACAAATGCAAGAGCATCTGCATAAGAACGAGCTCCACCAGCAGCCTTGACACCCATATCAGGCCCAACTGTTTCACGCATCAATTGAACATCTGCTATCGTAGCGCCACCAGTTGAAAAGCCAGTAGATGTTTTAACAAAATCAGCTCCTGCTTTTTGGGCTAATTGACAAGCCACAACTTTTTCTTGATCTGTCAGAAGGCAAGCTTCAATAATGACTTTCACTAACTTGTCACCACTTGCTTCCACGACTGCGCGAATATCTGACTCAACCAAGGCTAAATTGCCTGATTTGAGAGCCCCAACATTGATTACCATGTCAATCTCATCAGCCCCATTTTGGATAGCTTCTTTTGTTTCAAAAGCTTTCACGGCTGAAGTTGTTGCTCCCAAGGGGAAACCAACCACTGTACAGACCTTGACATCTGTACCTTCAAGCCCTTTTTTAGCATGTTCAACCCAGGTCGGATTGACGCAGACGCTGGCAAAATCATACTCTCTAGCCTCAGACAACAAACAATCAATTTGATTTTCTGTTGCATCTTGTTTTAAAAGCGTATGATCGATATATTTATTTAATTTCATATTCGGATTCTCCTGCGGTTTATGAGATAATTTCTATAATTTCTCGTAAACTTTGCACCCTATCATTTATTTTAACATATTTTTGAAAATCTGTAACTAGCTGAGGAGAAATTTTTCCATTTGTGTATACTTTTGCAACAATTTCTCCCTTTTGAACGGAATCTCCCACCTTCTTTTCAAAAACAATTCCTGTTTCATAGTCCAAGGCATCAGACTTGACTGCACGGCCTGCCCCCAGTCTCATGGCATAAAGCCCAAATTCCATAGCTGGAAGAGCTGAGATAATACCCGTTTCCTGGGCAGGGATTTCCACCACATGGGCTACATTTACAGGACGGTAGAGGTCTTCCAAGTCCCCACCTTGGGCTTGCACCATTTCCTCAAACTTAGCCAGTGCTTGACCATTTTCAAGATGTTGCCGAACTTCTTCAACTGTTTTATTTACATTTGCCAAACCAAGCATAATCTGAGCCAATTCACAGATGAAGTGGGTAATATCCTGACGTCCTTGACCTTGTAAAATCTCCAATGCTTCAAGGATTTCCAGACGATTTCCAATCGCTCGTCCCAAGGGCTGGCTCATATCCGTAATCACTGCTACCGTCTTTCGACCAACTGCCTTACCAAGTTCCACCATGGTTTGAGCCAATTCGCGCGCCTCATCAACCGTCTTCATGAAAGCACCCTCACCGACAGTCACGTCTAGCAAAATAGCATCCGCTCCTGCCGCAATTTTCTTGCTCATCACCGAACTCGCAATCAAAGGAATCGTGTCAACAGTTGCGGTCACATCACGGAGAGCGTAGAGAAGCTTATCTGCTTTGACCAGCTGGTCTGATTGCCCAATGACAGATACACCAATATCCTGAACCTGACGAATAAAATCCTCTTGACTACGTTCTACTTGATAGCCCTTGATAGACTCCAATTTATCAATTGTTCCACCAGTATGGCCGAGACCACGACCACTCATTTTGGCTACAGGCACACCAAAGCTAGCAACAAGAGGAGCCAAAATCAAGGTTACCTTATCACCAACACCACCCGTAGAATGCTTGTCAACCTTAACCCCATCAATAGCAGATAAATCAAACTCTTGACCTGTCTGAACCATTTTCATGGTCAAATCAGATATTTCTCGAGTCGTCATTCCTTTGAAATAAACAGCCATAGCAAAGGCAGACATCTGATAATCAGGAACAGTTCCTGATACATAGCCTTCTACTAGCCATTCAATTTCACTTGAAGTCAGTTCTTGACCGTCTCGTTTTTTTTGGATTAAATCAACTGCTCTCATTCTTTCACACTTCTAAGGATATAGTATCCCTTGTCTTTTTTAAGGATTTCACAATTGCCAAACACATCTTCCATCTTAGACTTGGCACTTGGAGCTCCTTGTTTTTTCTGGATGACGATGGTCAAATCTCCACCAATTTCCAAGAAATCTTTACTTTTCTCGATGATTTCATGAACGACTTTTTTTCCAGCACGAATAGGGGGATTGGAAATGATATGGTCAAATTGACCTTCAACTTGTTCATAAATGTTGGACTGGAAAATCGTCGCTTCTACTTTATTTCGTTCAGCATTTTGTCGCGCCAAATCCAAGGCACGATTATTGATATCGACCATGGTCGCCTGAACGCCGTAAACCTTGACTAAGGACAAACCTAATGGACCATAACCACAGCCGACATCTAGGACTGTCTCTCCTTGGTTGACCTCAAGACACTTGAGCAAGAGTTGACTTCCAAAGTCAACCATTTTCTTGCTAAAAACACCCGCATCCGTCAAAAAGGTCATTTTTTCTCCCAACAAGTCCACTCTCAACTCATGAATGTCGTGAGCAGCGTCAGGATTTTCTGCATAATACATTTTACTCATGAAACTATTTTACCATAATTTGCCTTAAATTGTAAATCGTTTACATATCCAGAATGAGACAAAAAGATTGAAGGAAGTTGCTTTACAATAGCTCCCCTTCAATCTCTTTCAACCTTTATAAGCAAATAGTATTTCATCTAGGACTACAGCTATCATTGCCATGATAAAACAACAAATTTATTGTCTATAATCAAGCGCATTTTTATTACTATTGCTTAACCTTCAGATACTTAATTATCAACAAAATTCCCAACAAAATATTTAGATAAAAGCCCAACTGATACGTTTTTGTCAGGATTTCCAAACTTGTCCAAAGTCGTATCAAATCTTCTAGCGACATGCGGAAGAAATAACCCTCTGTCGCAATCCATAGGACTAAAAAGCAATAACTACCAGCAGCAAGCCATTTCGCCCACCGTTTTTTTAGGAAGAAAGCAACTAAGAGCGAACAGATAAAGACAGCTGTTACAATGGCATGTTCCATCAAAAAAGTAAAACCGTAATAGATTTCTACAAAGCGTCTACCATTGTCCGCATTGGCTCCTTTTATAAAAGGTAAGGCAAAACTCAAAATAAAACAGAGTTCCAATAGGTAAGGTTTCAAAATTTTCATAGTACACCTCCTATAAGTTATAAACCCAAAAGCCCCCTTTATTAGCTTATAAATCAGGAGAAACCAGCTCCTACTTCATTAATAAATTGGTCATCCTCCGTCTACCTCTATTATATAATTTTGACTGACTGAATTCAAGAAACCGCTTTATTTTTTTAGCTTTTTATGGTATGATAAACAAAATATCTAGGGGAAAACACATGACCAACGAATTTTTACATTTTGAAAAAATCAGCCGCCAGACTTGGCAATCTTTACATCGAAAGACAACACCTCCTTTGACAGAAGAGGAATTAGAATCCATCAAGAGTTTTAATGACCAGATTAGCTTGCAGGATGTTACCGATGTCTATCTCCCCCTAGCCCATCTCATCCAGATTTACAAGCGTACCAAGGATGATTTGGCCTTTTCAAAAGGGATTTTCCTTCAACGTGAAAGCAAATCCCAGCCTTTTATCATTGGGGTTTCTGGGAGTGTTGCCGTTGGAAAATCCACAACCAGTCGCCTACTTCAAATCCTACTGTCCCGTACACTTACAGATGCTACGGTTGAGTTGGTAACAACTGACGGCTTTCTCTATCCCAACCAGACCTTGGTTGAACAAGGGATTTTAAATCGCAAGGGATTTCCTGAAAGCTATGATATGGAAGCTCTTCTCAACTTCTTGGACCGTATCAAAAATGGACAAGATGTGGATATTCCTGTCTATTCTCATGAAGTCTACGACATCGTACCCGAGGAAAAGCAAAGCGTCAAAGCTGCTGATTTTGTGATTGTTGAAGGAATCAATGTCTTTCAAAATCCACAAAACGAGCGTCTCTATATCACTGACTTCTTTGACTTTTCCATCTATGTTGATGCTGGAGTGGATGATATTGAGAGTTGGTATCTGGACCGTTTCTTGAAAATGCTGAGCCTAGCCCAAAATGACCCTGATAGCTACTACTATCGTTTTACTCAGATGCCGATTGGGGAAGTGGAATCCTTTGCCCATCAGGTCTGGACCAGTATCAATCTCACAAATCTACAAAATTATATTGAACCAACCAGAAATCGTGCGGAAGTGATTCTACATAAAAGTAAGAACCATGAAATCGATGAAATTTACTTAAAAAAGTAATTTTCCCTTGTCAAAACGTAAGTTTTCAGATATAATGGTATAGTTAGTAAATATGGAGGTAAGAACATTGGCAAACATTAAATCAGCTATCAAACGCGCTGAATTGAACGTTAAACAAAACGAAAAGAACTCAGCTCAAAAATCAGCTATGCGTACTGCTATCAAAGCTTTCGAAGCAAACCCATCTGAAGAACTTTTCCGTGCTGCTAGCTCAGCTATCGATAAAGCAGAAACTAAAGGTTTGATTCACAAAAACAAAGCAAGCCGCGACAAAGCTCGTCTTTCAGCTAAACTTGCTAAATAAGAAACAGTCCATAGAGGCTGTTTTTTTGTCCTCAAATAGGAAAAGGTAGAAAATGAAAATCGCAATTATCGGATATTCTGGTGCTGGTAAGTCAACGCTAGCTGAAAAGTTATCTCTCCACTACTCCATCCCAAAACTTCATATGGACACACTCCAATTTCAACCTGGTTGGCAAGACAGTGACCGCGAATGGATGTTGACCGAGATGAAAAACTTTCTCACCAAGCATGAATCTTGGGTCATCGATGGTAATTATTCTTGGTGTTTCTATGAGGAAAGAATGCAGGAAGCTGACCAAATCATCTTTCTTAATTTTTCGCCATTGACCTGTCTCTTTAGAGCCTTTAAACGTTATCTCAAATACCGAGGCAAGGTCAGAGAAAGTATGGCAGATGGTTGTCAAGAACAGTTTAATTGGGAGTTTATCAGATGGATTCTCTGGGATGGACGGACTAAAGCTCAAAAAGAGAATTACCAAAAACTTTGCCAAGAATACTCACATAAAGTCACTATTCTTCGAAATCAAAGAGAGCTAGATCAATTTCTAGATAAGAAAAGGAAGTCCTCCAATTCATAAAGAAGGGCTTCCTTTTTTGGCTATAATTATTCTGCAATCAATGTTTCCAAACCAACCTTCATCATATCAGTGAAGGTGTTTTGACGTTCTTCTGCAGTTGTATCTTCATCTGGATTAACCAAACTATCTGAAATAGTCATGATAGCAAGGGCGTCAACATGGTATTGGGCAGCCAAATAGTAGAGTGCCGCTGCTTCCATTTCTACGGCCTTGACTCCCCATTTACCAAGCTCGATATTCTTTTCAAAGTAGTTTGAATAAAAGACATCAGAAGACAAAACGTTCCCAACGTGGGTGGTCATACCAAGTTCTTTGGCAATATGGTAGGCCTTATCTAGCAAATCAAAGCTAGCGATTTGTGGAAAATCGTACTGTGGCCAGTCATTACGGACGATGTTTGAGTTAGTTGCAGCTGCTTGCGCCAAAACTAATTCACGAACGTGAACATCTTCATTCAAAGAACCAGCGGTTCCCACACGAATCAATTTCTTCACACCGTAGTCAACAATCAACTCACGCGCATAAATCGAAATAGATGGCATTCCCATCCCAGTTCCCATAACAGATACACGGTGACCCTTGTAAGTACCAGTATAACCAAACATGTTACGCACTTCGTTAAAACAAACAGCATCTTCAAGGAAATTCTCCGCAATAAACTTAGCACGAAGAGGATCCCCAGGAAGAAGAATTTTATCAGCAACTTCACCCTGCTGAGCAGCAATATGGATAGACATAATTTATGATACAAAGAGCGACAAGAAAACGACTGAAAATTAGGAATCTGACGAGAAATCCTGATTTCTCAGTCAGATTATCTATTTTCCAAGTTTTCCGCTCGTGTTCAAATCAGAACACACGCTCTACCTTTCTTTTTTTGTATATTTAGGATAGCGACAGAGAACAAAGTAAAAATAGGAAACTGACGACGCATCGCAGATGCTAGACAGTTTATCTTTTTTACACAGTTCTCCGCCCGTATTCAGTTCAATGAATACAGTTAACCCATCCTTTCTTTATTCTAAAATTTATAATCAGAAAGATACCAAACCCGTCAAAAAGCAAAGGGAAAATAGGAGTTGGGTGTAGTGAGCGATGCTCGCTAGACCAACTATCTTTTTCCCACTGCTTTTAGGGTGGGTTCAACTCCTTTCTTTCTTAATTTTGATGACAAATAGGAGAATAGCACGGGTTCAATTCAAAACCAAACTACCCTCTCTAAGTTTTTAGAAAAGTTTTCCGCTCGTGTTCAAATCAGAACATCTCGCTCTACCTTTCTTTTTTATATTTCATAGCTAGGCTTATCGGATTCAATCATGACTCCGATAAACCTACTACATTTTTATTTAAAATAGTTATTGATAAACTGACAATAGTTTTTAATCTTTTAAGTTAAATCCTTAACTAGAAGAAATGAGCATTTCCTACCTAATTACTTTATTCTTTGACTTCTGACACAGTATGCTAGCCCAAGAAAAACGGTCTAATATTTTTGCAAATTCATAAGCTAAAACAGCTGTTACTAAGAGATACGGAAGAGAATCCAAACCTAGCCCAGTGAAACCTATTACTAATCCAGTTGCAGACCAGCGAGCCCTCAAGGTCACAGACAAAAAGCAAACAGATCCCATAAGCAAAATGCTTGGCTGGCTATCCCCACCTAGAATCATTCCAAAGAGAGCAGCTCCAGCCATCCCCAAGGCAAAAGATGGCGTAAGTGTACCACCATAGGCCCCTGCCCACAGAGTAATAAGAACGACCAGTGCTTTTAGGATAAACAAGAGGAATACTGTTTTGCCATCGCTACCATTCAATACTTCCTGAGCCATCATACGTCCATTTCCAAGTAGATGTGGAAAATAACTTGCCAACCCAGCAAGAAAAAGAAAAGCTGTAGGCAATGTGAGAAGTATTCGTTTATCTTTTATTCTGTTTGAAGATACTTCTTTACTTAAGCGATCAAAAAGCCAAGCTAGTGGGGTTAAGAAAAGAAGTAATAAGGGAATAATCCACGTTTCCTTTAATGACCATGTTATCGCTGGAATCTGGTAGAGAGCCTGATCTGAAATAACCAAGCCTGCTGTATAGGTTGACACATAGGTAGTCAAACCGACTAAGATAAATCGTTTAATAGATAGAGCAATTCCTAGAGTTTCAAAAACAAAGAAGACACTTGTTAATGGAACCTGGTAGACAGCTGCTAAACCAGCACCAGCACCACAAGCAAGGAGAAAGATTTGATCCTTCTTAGAGAGAGAACATATTTTTCCAATTGGTCCTGCAAATAGAGTTCCAATCTCTCGTGGTGCAGCTTCTTTACCAATAGGTGCTCCCCCTCCAACTGCAATAATTTGCCAAATTGAATGAAATAGCTGTTTTAAAAAATGAAGTTTGTATTGTGAAGTCTCATCCTTCATCTGCGCTTTAATGGAAAAAATCTGTGATTTTTTTTGCAAGAAATACCAGACCAAGGATGAGCCAAGACCCACAATTATTAAACTTAATCCTATCCGCGATGAGGAAACTCCATCTGTCAAGAATACAGTTTGATGCTCTGATTGACCAAAAGCTATCCCCTCTATTATCTTTAAAAGATAATGTAGAAAAATACCAAATAAACCTGAAACTATTCCTTGCAAAATGACTGCTAGGAATAATTTAAGATTATAAGGGATTTTCTGAAAAGTACTCCTCAATTCTTTTAACATAGTAATAATTCAGTAAAAACGGCTTTAAGTAAGCCTTTAAAATCACCTTTAACACACTCAGTCACTTCTATAACCTCTTCGTGGTTAATCTCTTCTTTGAAACCAGTAGTATAGTTAGTAATACATGAAATTCTTAGAAGTTTCAAACTTGAGTAGGCTACAACAATAACTTCAGGAGCAGTTGACATTCCGACCACATCTGTTCCAAGCATCTTATAGGTACGAATTTCTACTCGTGTTCAAATCAGAACACCTCACTATACCTTTCTGTTTAATTTTGTTCTTTCACAGAGAGCTACCTGAGTTCTATTCAAGCTCAGGTAGTTCTTCTCTTATAAACTAAATCATCTCATTATTAAATAGTAGGATTTTTTACAAGACATCGTCATCAGAAATCTTAGAATTTAATGTCGTGCCCCAATGGGTAATTTTACGGTGGGGTTGAGCTAAAATTGGTCTGTTTTCATAGATTGTTTGCCATCTATTCCATAGTAGACCTGTCTTTTTCTCAATCTTAATTCGCAGATTTCTCATATTTTCTTTGATTGGGAGGTTGAGGACAAAACCTGCAGTCTGGTTGCGACCGTTTCCTTCCCAAGAACGACTACGAACAACTTGGTTTCCATCTTTATCTACTGTAACTTCTTCCCAAGTGATAGAGTAGCGGGCAATGTAAGCTCCACTATGTTGAATTGTCAATGTTTTATCCTTCACAGGAGTCTGACTGATTGGTTGAACTGGCTTAGAAACTTGTGTCGCTGTCTCACCATTCGTAGCGATAAAGCGGAAAACTTCTACTTCTGCAAGACTGAGGGCTTGATTGTTCTTACGTAGTTGCACACGAACACGGCGTCCCAATTTCCCATTTAATTGAACATCCAAGCTCGTTCCGTCAAGTTTAGAAACATACTGTCTAGCAACTTCTTTCCCTTTTTCATCATATAAAATCACATCAAAGTCTGACAGACGTTTAGAAAGCTCGCCATCCCCACGGTTATGAAGGCGAACAAGTCCTACCTGTTCTGTACGACCTAAATCAACTTCCCACCAAGGCTGGTTTTCAAATTTTGTATGGGTAATTGATTGCTGGCTATAACTACTATTGGTATTACCATCCAAGGCACGACTAGCATCTCCACCAAAATCAGTAGAACTTTGCTTAGCTTGTTTTTTCCAAGCGATATTCTCAGCACGATATACTTGGACTTCTGCAAGACTGAGGGCATTATAGCCTTCTAGCTCAATTCGAACATAGCGCGCTTTTTTATGGTTAATCGCAATTTGTGCTGACACATCTTTAAGAGATGTTATGCGTTTTCTCTCAATTTCTTTACCAAAACTATCTAACAGAATGACATCAAAGTTTGCCAATCTATCCTGGGCAGTGTCTGTGCGGTTGTAAATATTGATTTGGCGAATGGTTTCTTCTTTAGCCAAATCTACTTGCCACCAAGGTTTAGATTGGAAGTTGGTATGAGTGACAGAATTGTGACCATAGTTACCATCAACTTTGCCATCCACAGCTCTTCTAGCATCTCCTCCGAAAGCTGTCGAACTTTGACTAACCTGTTTCCCTAAGGCAATATTTTCCATTGGTTCAGCGCTTGGTTGACTAGAAGATTGAGGCAGAGCCTGTTTCTTAAAGAATCGCACTTTATCCAATTTCGGATCACGATAACCATGTTTATCCAAGGTAGTTCGTTTACCAATATTAAAGTTAGGAATATCATTCATTCGACTTTCAAAATAGCCACGAGAACGATGTTTAAAGCGTGAATTACCTGTAAATGTAACAATATCACGATCATTATGAATCAAGGGAGTCACAACATTATCATTATCAACCACATAATGCTTAATTTTTCCACTAACAGCTAATTTACGGCTTTCCAAACCAACATCCCAGAAACCATTCTTAGCATTCCAAACAGTTCTGGAAGTAATCACTTTAGGAGCACTGAAAGTCGTCACTTTTCTCAATACATGGTTATAAAAATCAGGATATTTTTGGTAAGCTTCAACCGCTGCAATCTGAGCTAGGTAGCCTCCAAGAGAATGACCTGTCATATATAATTTCGTAATACTTGTATCCTTGGCTAATTCCCCAACAACCTTGCGGATATCATCCGCTTGAGCTGGTTTATTTCCACCAAATAAAACCAAATCTGCACTTAAATCCTTGGCGTCATTAACTCGCGTTCCACGAATAGCCAACATGTGCACCGTTCCATCTTTGAGATAAGGAAGGTCGCTCTTGGTCTCAAATAAGAAAGCATCCAAGCCACTATCTGTATGGTAGGCTTTTTTCATCTTCCAGAAAGGAGCCAATTCATTGTGCATAAGTTTGTATTCTTGACGGTCAAGATAGAGACTAGGGAAAGGATTCTTATGATCTAAAATTTTCTCAATATAATCATCGTCTCGATAGGCTAACTCCATAAAGAGAAGAGAATCACGGTCTGTGACATACCATTCTTTCTTATTGTCATCTTCTCCATCTGCCAAACCATCCCCATCACTGTCTGCTAGCAAGGGATGACTGTTATATCCTAGATAATCCTTACCATCTTTGTTGTAAACATAAAGTTCATCTTTGTTTTTGATGCCATCTTGGTCATCATCCCCTTCCAAATCAAGAACTTTTTCACCATAGAGAGAATCATCAATCAAATCATTTTCTAAATGCAATTCCCCTTTAGAAATCTTCACCAAATCTTCTGCTGTTAAAGAACGAGTATTTGTTGGTTTTTCTGTCACAACTTCTTCTTTAGTTTCTTCTACAGGAGCAAGAATAGGTGAGTCTTGAACAGGCTCTGTCATCTCTATTTTCGATTCTTCCCTTTTGTTTTCAAGAACTTCACTTGCTTCCGGAAGCGTTTGAGGAGCTAGTCTTGGCTCCTCTCTAAGAGGAGTTTCTAGTTTTGGAGCAACATTTTCTGTCTCTCTCAATTCCTCCTTAGAATCTAGCACTCTTGTTACCACTTCAGATGTTACATCTTGTTTTACTTCATTAGCTGAAATCCCAGCTGGAGCTAGAAATGCGAAGCCGACTGCAACAGATACAACTCCGATACTTAATTTTTTTATGCCAAAACGCATAATTCGTTGACCGATTTTCATTATTTCTTATCTTTCTTTTCGTTTATTTGTAAGCAGACTCAAACTAAATCTCTTTGTCCCCTATCTAGGACAAGACTGAGAAATTCAGAAATGAAATCCATTCTTATCTCTCCTTATCATCCTAGTCTGCTTGGCTAGGAAGCTAATCCCAGCATCCTAGATTCTTGTCTTTCACAATGCTAACTATCAGACTCTTTCAGTTACAAGAGTAGGAAGAAACCCATAGTATACCTATGTTTCTTCTTTGTTCCGAATAGTCAACCATGAAAGGAAAGAGGCATTCCCCCTTTTAAATCTTTTTTCTTACAATTCAGCAAGAATCGCTTTAAGCAAGCCTTTGAAGTCGCCTTTAACACGTTCAGTCACTTCTACAACTTCTTCGTGGTTGAGTTCTTCTTGGAAACCAGCAGCATGGTTAGTAATACATGAAATTCCCAGAACTTTTAAACCTGAGTGAGCTGCCACAATCACTTCAGGAACCGTAGACATACCGACTGCATCTGCTCCCAGTGTCTTATAGGCACGGATTTCTGCTGGTGTTTCATAAGTTGGACCAGTAACACCGATATAGACACCTTCATCAAGCTTGATACCAAGTTTTTTAGCCACTTCATGGGCAGTAGCACGGTATTCTGGTGTGTAGGCCTTAGACATATCAGGGAAACGTGGACCAAATTCATCCAAATTTTCACCCATCAATGGGTTTTGCCCCGTCATATTGATATGGTCTGAAATAGCCATCAAAGTACCAGGGCCATAACCAATACCACCAGCAGCATTGGTTACAATGACACCTTCACATCCAAGAACTTTCATGACACGAACTGGGAAAGTCACAACTTCAAGAGGATTTCCTTCGTAGAAATGGAAACGACCTTGAAGAGCCAAAACCTTGCGACCTGCAAGTTCCCCATATACTAATTTACCAGCGTGACCAACTACTGTTGAACGGCCCCAGTTTGGAATATCAGCATAGTCTACTACAACTGGATTTTCGATTTCTTCTGCCAATTCTCCAAGACCTGATCCAAGGATTAGACCAAACTCAGGGGCTTGGATTCCCTTGTCTTTCAGGAAAGCAGCTGTTTCATTGATTTTGTCTAAAAATGTCATTGTGTATTTCCTTTATTATTTTTTAGCATTTGACCAATTTTGGCAAAGGTTTTAGCATTACGAATAGTAATGTGGCGATAGAAAGGCATCTTGAGCAAGTACTTGTGATAGGCAGTTGCATAGTAGGATTCTTCAGAAAATTTCCCCCAGAAAATCCCAAGTTTTCCAAAATGAAGCACCTCATCTTTCAACTCTAAACTTTCAACTGTTGCTTTGACTTGCTCCACATCCAAACCCTCCGTGTAGAAAAGGACATCTTTTCGTGCCAAGTCTTCGTTCCACCAAGCTGGTAGATTCTCCACTTCTGCTTCATAGTCTTCTTGACTCAGTAAAGAAAAGCTCTGAATAAATGGATAATGGACTGCAAAGAAAGTCTCTAATTTTTCAACCAATCGAGCTTTTGGTTCTGTCGAAGTAAAGAGAATGTTGCCACTGTTGATGTAGCTTTCAACCTTTTCCAGTTCCAAGTCTGTCAATTCTTGACGAAGCTCCGCCATGACAACCTTATTTTTCCCACCAACATTAATGCCCCGAACAAGTAAAGCATAGTGCGTCATCTTATACCAATTTATCTAAGAAACTTTCCCCAATCATGGCAGTTTCCACACCAAAGTTATCGGCAACAGTCGCTGAAATATCTGCAAAATGTCCTACTGGAATGACACCATTGCCTTTAAAGGCAGGGCTGTAGGCCAAAAGTGGAATATATTCACGAGTGTGGTCTGTTCCTGCGTAGGTTGGGTCATTTCCATGGTCCGCTGTAATCAAGAGAAGATCATTCTCTCTCATGGCTGCGATAATTTCAGGCAAGCGTTCATCAAACTCATGCAAGCAATCACGGTAACCATGAGCATTGCGGCGGTGACCGTAAAGGGCATCAAAGTCCACCAAGTTTGTGAAGGAGAATCCTTTTTCAAACTCAGTAAGGCCCATTGTCTTCAATAGTGTATCAATTCCATGCCTGTTTGACTTGTTGTGGCCCATGTCATGGTTGATACCAGCACCGTTAAAGATATCATTGATTTTACCAACAGCGTAAGTATCGATACCAGCTTCGTTCAATTTATCCAAAACAGTCGGTGCAAATGGAGATACAGCCAAGTCACGACGGTTTGCCGTACGAGTGAAGTTACCTGGCTCACCAACATATGGACGGGCAATGATGCGACCAAGAAGGGCCGGACGCTCAAGTGTAATTGAACGAGCGTATTCACAGATACGGTACAATTCGTCCAAAGGAATAATATCTTCGTGGGCAGCAATTTGCAAAACAGGATCAGCTGAAGTATAGATAATCAACTCTCCAGTTTCCATCTGACGTGGTCCAAAATCATCGATAACGGCTGTTCCTGAGTAAGGTTTGTTAGCTTCACGAATGACCTTACGTCCTGAAAATTCTTCGATTTTTGTCAAGATTTCTTCTGGGAATCCGTTCCAGAAAGTATCGAAAGGCTCCGTAATGTTGAGTCCCATGATTTCCCAGTGCCCAGTCATGGTGTCCTTACCAAGGGACACTTCTTCCAATTTTGTTGCATATCCAGTTGGATTGCTTTCTGCCGGTACTGTCTTCAGAGGAGTTTCACGAGGAATATTTCCAAGACCGATTTTAGCCATGTTTGGGACATTCAAACCAACTGTTTTTGAAATGTGTCCCAGTGTGTCAGAAGCTCCATCTGGAACCCCTGCATTGACAAAGTTATTAGCATCTGGTGCTGCACCGATTCCTACAGAATCCAGTACCACCAAATGAATACGATTAAATTTAGACATCTTATGCCCCCTTCTATTTTCCTTTTTTTGAAGTTAAAATCCGAACTCCATCTCGTCCAGCAACGATGACCCTATCCACCATTTGGTTGAATAAGCCATGTTCTACGACACCAACGACATGATCCAATTCTTGTCCAAAAGCAATTGGATTTTCAATGACATCCAAGGCGAGGTCAATGATAAAATTCTGCATATCCGTCACAAAACGTTGACCGTCTTTTTCACGGAAGCTTGGTTTGTAGCCAGCTCGTTCAAAATGACGAAAGACCTGCTCTGCTCCATACTGAACCACTTCCACAGGCAATTTAAAAGCACCTAGTTTTTCAACCAGCTTGCTTTCATCCACCACCCAAATGTATTCTTTTGATGGTGTCGCAACAACCTTCTCCATCAGAAGAGCACCACCACCACCTTTGATTCCATTAAACTGACTATCCACTTCATCCGCGCCATCAACTGTCACATCGACAAAGTCTACTTGGTCAATAGATTTGAGTGGGATATTAAGGCCTTCTGCCTGTTTACTAGTCACACTAGAAGTTGTTACAGCTATAATCTGCAATCCTTCTTCCTTGATACGACGACCGATTTCTTCGACAAAATAATAGGCAGTCGAGCCTGTTCCAAGTCCAACGACCATGCCATCCTTGACAAACTCAGCAGCCTTGATACCTGCCATTTTCTTCAGATTTTCCACCGATTTACCTCCATCATTCTCAGTTCTTATTTTACTATGAAACCGCTTTTTATTCAAGTGAAAAGATCAAATTTACATTTTTCATCAATCTTTCTTTAAAAATATGCATTTTCTTTTTACAAAACGAATAAAAATGAGTTTATCTTTTATGTATTTGCTTTGTTCATCTCTTTCCAATTCCAAAAACAAGACCTTAACTTTGATACGTCTAGTTTAGCATTAAAGCAGGCGCATTTCAAGAATCATAAATTAAGAGAAGGAAGTAGGTTTATCTGTCTATTTTAAACAAGTTTATCTTTGCTTACCTTCTCTTTTTGACAAATAATTTTCATTACTTTAGGAAGACAATTACTAATCTCCGTTGGCAAAACCACATACTGTTCTTGAGCTAGTTCTTGGGCTATGGCTGAATGAAGATGGGTCGCTACTGCCACACGTTCGTAAAGACTAGCTTGCTTAAACTGGCCTGCAAATCCTGCAATCATCCCAGCAAGCGTATCTCCCATTCCCCCAGTCGCCTGATAGGGACCGCCAACCTGTAACTGGTAATAATCAGACTGACCAGCTTGCCAAATACGAGTAGCTGAGCCTTTCTCCACCAAAATTGTTCCTTGAGGGAAGGAACTCAAGGAACTAGCCGTTGCAGCTTCGTTTTGCTTTTCAATAGCAATACCAGACAGCTTTTCCCATTCTTTTTGGTGAGGAGTTAGGATAAGCTGGCTTGAGGGAAATGACAAACTTGTTCTAGCAAGAATGGTCAGGGCACCACCATCTACAATCAAAATCTGATTTTGGCTTAAATTAACAAAGACTTGTTTTACTAGATTTTCTCCAAAAGCATCATCTCGTAAACCAGGCCCCAGCAAGACAACTTCTGCCTTATCCAACTGCTCTTTTAACAATTGCTGATCTTGAAGAGCAAAGGCCATAGCCTCAGGTAAATGGCTGTGCAGAGCTAGAATATTTTCCCTGTCCGTTCCAACGGTCACCAATCCTGCACCGCTTTTTACAGCTGCTAAAGTAGCCATGATAATGGCACCACCATAAGGATAAGTTCCACCCAGCAACAGCAGACGACCGTAGTCCCCTTTATGACTGGTACGAGAACGTTCAATAATAACTTTTTCTAGTAAGGTTTGATCAATCACTTTCATCGTTTTTTCCTCTCGTATTTATTATACAACAAAAAGGAGGCGCAGACCTCCTTATTAAAAATTAAAAAATTTAAAATTTATATTTAGTTACTAATCCAACAAACTGGGATTTGTTCTTAAGCACATAATGTATTCTTCGATTTTTCTCTCCAGCTCATCTTTATTTTCTTCCAAGGCAGGATAAAACCCTGTAACTCCGTATCCAATCATTTTGTACAGAGCGATAAGGTGGTAACTATTTTCCGATTTTTTATTTACTATATCAGATTCATTTGCAATCTCTTCCATATTGCATAGTTTCTCAAAAGTTTGTCTGTTTGCAATTTTTTGATAAGACTTCCACATTTCCTCTTCTGTTTTATCGCTTCGGTTAGGCGTTGACCAAGCCTTTTTCATTTGTGATATCCGAATATTTTTATCATCCTTGCTGCTAAAACTTATCAGTGATAACAACACATTCTTCCCAAAAGCTATACAAAAAAATCATATTTAAAAACTAATTCATAGCCTAACCGCACCTCATATTTATAGTCGGATATTTTAATATAAAGAGGAGTATCACAACAAACTATTCTATTTAATGGAACAATTACTCCTTTAACTTCTAATTTTCAATTTTCATTATCTATACCCAAAAATAATAAAACATTTTTCAATATCATCATATTCATAAGGAATACTAAATCTATTAAGCATGCGCTCTATTTCTGATTTTTTATCAGTAACACATGTCTTTGGCTCAATTAAACGCCCTTGACCAAGAACTTTCTCAAATTTACTTCTAATTTTAAACCATTCAACAATTCTCATATTCATATGAAAAAAATGTTCATCAGTATCAATCGTCCAATATATGCTAGGCTCTTCTTCATCAAAAAACGTCTTATATTGTATCGGGATGTCTCTCATGTTCTCCATGATAGAATCTATTAGTTCTTTCCATTTTGTATTGTTCATAAAAGAGGTTAGATTTCTTTCTTCAAGAACCTGTTTAATTTTTTCTTTTTCAGTTTTTTTGTTGTTATATTTTCCATTTTCAATTTCGTCTATAATGTGTTGCATAACAGATAACGCTCTATCATCTATTCTTTGATAAACATAAGATGGCGATATACATTGTTTATCTCTTTGTACATAATACCACCCGTAATGCACCCAACCAGTAACTATAAAATGGAAATCTCCCTCCCAACTTATATCGAAATAAATTCTATCTTCATCATTAGAACTACTTATTTTGATAACTCCACTTCTCGGATTTAGTTTTTCACATAAAATATTATGTATTGATTGCATCTATCACTATTTCTCCTTACAACTTCAAATTTACCTGTCTATTTCTAATACAAACATTTTATTCTTCAAACTTTTCCTCAACATTAAAAATCACTTCACAATCGCAACCAGCACCATTTTCTCGCAAAAATTCTATAACCTTTTCAATATCCGCATTTTTATCTTTCAAAAACTCATTTGTTAAAGAAAAATCGTGATTACAATCTACTGTTTCTGATTTATCATTTAGATAATCAAATAATTCATAAAATAATTTCTTTTCCATCGGTAAGTTCTCTTCAAATTCTTCCATTTGTTTGACTTGATATTCTTGTAACAATTTTCTCTTCTCAAATTTGTTCATGAGCTTTTCTCCTTTATAAAATTATTGTTTTAAATCATTTATTTTTTACGTTATACACCATATCTCCGCTATTCCAAACATACATAATTGCCGACACTGGTCGTTTCCCATCTTCCCGCAGCCATCCTGTATATGTAGTTGTGTTCCCATAATAGCCTTCAATAATGATTTCAAATTCTGAGTCTGTATATTCATCTATAAATTGTTGTAAACCAATAGACTTTCCATTGAAGCGTCCTTCCCCTAAGGTTTTGTTAAATATCAATACATCGCATAGGTCGATATCACATTTTTCAAAACATATTTCACCTGGATACGATCTTTCTTCACCTTCTACAAATTCATATATTTTATTAACTTGTAACGTCAAAGTTTCGTTGCAATATATGATTTCTTTCACCCTACTATCATGAAGACTGAAAAGAATGTTGCTATTTCTATCGTGTATAAACTTCATACTGTTCCTCATAAGTTCACCTTAAAATCTAGTTACTTAGCTACTTTTTTACATAAAAGGTCGCTCTTCCTTTACCATGTCTTTCAATGTACGATTCCTCAGTTAATTGCTTAAGCATATTTTCGATTGTAGCCTTTCCTACACTTGGAACTAATTCCATCATATCGCTTTTAGTAAATTTACCTAATTTCCTATCAATTGCATTTCTAACAAGTTCAATTGTAGGCACTTTTTCGTCTACATAATCAACCCTTTCTTCAAAATCAATATAAGCAGCTAATATCGTTCTAAGAATATATTTTATAAACGGCACAGGATCTTCTTTGTTTTCATGCCAGCCTAACCCACTTTTTTCTAAAGCAACATAATAACTGTCTTTGCTTTTTTCTATCTTACTTTCTAAACTAATGTATTTCCCAATTACATATCCTTGTCTGTATAGCAAGAGGGTTGTTAATAAACGACTCATTCTTCCATTCCCATCATTGAAAGGATGAATACAAAGGAAATCATGGATAAAAATTGGAATTAAAAGTAATGAATTTACTTCTTTCTTATCAAAAGCCCTGTTCAATTCATCACAGATTTGCTCAATTGCTCCTGGTGTTTCATATGGAGATAATGGCTTAAACCTTTCTACAGCATTACCCTCTTTATCTTTTTCCACAATAGAATTCTGCGTATTTTTATATCGACCACCAATTCCTTTTTCACTATACTTAAATAGTTCTCTATGAAGTTGCAAAATATAGTTACTGTTGATTGGAATATATTCATAACTTTCATGAATCGTATTTAATACATCTCTATATCCAAGAATTTCTTCTTCATCCCTATTTCTAGGAGTTGTTTTTTGATTCATTAACTCTTTTATTCTGACTGCTGTAGTAACAATTCCCTCTATTTTATTAGAATCCTCTACACTTTGAATTTTAGCAATCTCTACTAATTTATCTAAAACAGCAGGCTTGCGTGTCAAAAAAACTTCTTGTTTTCCTTTGTGCTCATGAATTTGTGAAAGAAGATTTATAATTTCACTATCCCACTTACTTCTTGCTAGATTTTCATAACTAAAAAGTCGCATTCGCCTACCTCCTTTTCTTTTCGCCTAATTATATCATATTTTTAGGTGATTAATAAGAACTTAGGCGATTATTTATACTTACCCAAGTTGTAAAAAAATGAGACAAAAAACATCGTTATTTTCTGTTAACATTGTTTCATCAATCTTATTTGACAAAGATCCGATTTTACCATAGAAGGCTTGAATTAAATTTACAGACTTTTTATCATAGGATCTATTTTATTTTCTTATAAATCTAACATGTATACAGTCTCTGGTGTTATTACACTCTCTTCAGTATAAATCATCCAATTACTTACATAATTAATAGAATATGTCCCCTCATCACCTTCATGTAAATCTGGAATATGATATGGTTCTTGAGTCAATACTGCCTTGAAACTATCTCCTTCCATAGAAATAGCTTCAAACCAAATATGTTCAAGATTTGTACTATCCAAATTACCTTCTTCATCTATTGTTTCAAGTCCTAATTTAATAATAATAGTAATATCTTCATTACCTTCTTGTTTTTTCTTAAGCATTCTTTCAACATAAGAAAATCTTTCTCTAGCTAAATCACTCATTCTAGCAGTTTCTTCAGTACTTAAGAACATTAATGGGTTATTATCAAACTTTTCTGTAAATTTTGAAGGTAAACTTAAAATGTTATTATTACAATCTTCTTCGCTTTCATATAGGAAAATTATATTTGTTTTAGAATTATGCGATTTTTTTCTGTCTTCAATCCCTCCAATATTAATATTAGGATAACATTTCAAAGCATCAATCCATTTTTTAGATGTAGCAACTATTGGCTCTCCATCATAAAACATTCCTAAATGTATCTCTTCTTCATCTTCATTAGAATAATTTCCATCTATCATTATAGAAGCGTAATTAGAAAGTAAGCTATAATGTGATTCATAATCTTTCTTATTTGAATCTAAAATCTCTATTTCATGAAGATTACATCTACATAAACCATGAGTATGTAACCAAACTTCATTCTCATCACAAACAGCTTGAACAGTATATATGCTTGATGGAGAAGGAAGTACATTTGATTTTGCTGCTAATTCAACCCATTTTTTATTTAACATTCTTTCAGCACTTTCATCACAAAGAGCAACCATTTCAGGAACCATAGCATATACAAGCTTAAGCTGTAAATGGTAACATTTTTTAGCATCTCCTTCAAATTTCATATAAACAATTAAGGCATTCTTTGAATTTAAAATATGTTCTTTTTCTTCTTCTGTAAAATATTGTAATTCCCATTGATACATTTCTTCTGCATAAAAATCTCCAAGATAGAATCTTACATCAAAATCAGTTCCTTTATATGATAGAACAATCTTTCCAGGATAATCTTCACTTGGAAGACTTTTTTCTTTAATTTCTATACCATCAATAGCTTTAATATTTTCAAAAATATCTTCTGTAAGTGAGTAATTATTAGGTACTA
This sequence comes from Streptococcus sp. 5346, assembly GCF_013277455.1. Classification (GTDB taxonomy): domain Bacteria; phylum Bacillota; class Bacilli; order Lactobacillales; family Streptococcaceae; genus Streptococcus. The sequence goes on along the minus strand of NZ_VMMY01000003.1, from coordinate 122,958 downwards.
AAGCTAACATAAGTGAAAATTCTTCCCAATAAGCAAGAGGTGCTTCTTTAATCTTAGAATACTCTTCATTTTTTTCCTTTGAACTATTAAATAATCCGTTGATAACTTTTTTATAAAAACTCATATTTTTCTCCTTTTAAAACATAAAATATCACTGTGAATACATCACAATAATTGAGTAGTTTCAATTGTTTTTTACACTGAATCATTTACGCCTGATTTGTAAAATAAGTGAGACAACATAACATCGTTATTTTCTATTAAAATTATTTCATCAATCTTATTGAACAAAGAGCTTGTTGAAATCTATATTTTTAAGGGAAGTTTTCATCTCGCTTCATCTCTTTAAAGTGCTATTTCACGCTACTTTACAATATGGCATGCCCAGCCATCATATTCTCCGTCAAATTCTTCTGCTAGATCCATAAGATACCAGACAGTTTCGTCGATATCTTCAAAAGCATCTTCCCTGCCAATGACAAGTTCATATGGATGTTCCTTATCTATAGCTTCATTGTTGCTCAGATTTTCTGATGACAGTTTTATAAAACCTTCTTCCATCACTTTGGCTAAAAAGACTTCCCCATTTTCTTCTGTTGTAAAGCACAGGCAATGTTCGAGTACTCTCGGCACCATACTATCACCATTACTTTCAATATTCTCAATAAGCCTCATATTCATAATGCTTTGATATTCATATCTGTCAGGATACAGTGCATGAAAGTACATGACCCAGTCCTTATCTTCAAAGACTGCCAATGTATAAGCATAATCAGGGAATTTTTCCGACATCATCTCAGAAATTTCATCGTAATACCCCAACTCATTCTTAACATACGCAAAAATATGTGCCCGCTCATCGCATTTCACAACGCCTGCTAACATGTCTCCATGTTGTTCAATAATCTCTACTACAGAGTCTTCTATAGAATATACATACTCCCCTTCTTCTCTTGTAGGAAAACCGTTGTCATCAGCATTCTTATATAATATTTGTAATTGAAGCCTTTTAGGGTAGTTTGCAGTAAATTCAAAATTCATAAGAGCTAAATTGGTTCGAACCACAGCCGGTAAGTCGTAAGCAAATGCATTGCATAGATAAATGCACCAGTCTTCGTCAATTTCGGCAGTTTCTTGATTGATTACTTTATCAGTAGCCACATTGGCTCTGAATGCTCTTTTTTCAATTTCTTCTTTACACTCTTTTACTACTTCTAAAGCATTCTGTTCCTCAGGATCTAACTCCACCCAACGCAAGGCATAAGGAATAGCTCTTTCTTCCTCATGAGTCAAATATTGATAGGCATACGCCATACGCATATTCCATTCAGCCTTATCTTTCCCCTCTTCTCTAACCGAATTCAAAATATCTATAGATTTTAATAAAAATTTATCGCCAATAAAACTAGGTGTTCCTTTATCATCATTGCCGACAATCGCGAAGTTTTGATAGGTACGAGCAAGCTGATACCATACTTTGTAATCCCGTTCTTCCATAGGGATGTTTTCCAACGCTGTGATACATTCTGTATATTTATCTTCATCTATAAGCTTTTCTATATACGCAAAAAATTCTTTCCTGTTTTCTTTTTGATATTTCATAATTTACTCCTTATTTATCTTATTTTTACCAATTTCCTCAGTTTTCAAAAATATATTTTGACTCGTTAAAAATTAACGCCTTTATGAACTGTCCATTGTTGTTTCTATTCTAGATTTTAAATGTTTTTTGAGTTCTTGCATGTATTCTTTATAATTCCTTTCGGTAAAAATTAAAACTTATTTTTCTATTTCAATACCATTCAAATATGCAAATTTAATCATAATAGCTCCGGAAAATTCTGAATAATTCAAATTAATGTTTTCTGGAGGTAGCATTTTCAATGATTCGTAAAAGCTGATATACCTATTTCTTAATTTATTTTCCTTAAGAATTTTATTGAAATATTGCTGTGCTTTATTTTTTCCGCCAAAATAAAATATATAGTATAGCAAACTATCTGACATATAACTTCCCGATATAATTCTATCAATATTTGCTTGAGTGTCCTCGAAATAATCAAATATTGGAATAATGTGTATTTTGATAAGCTCGCTTACTTCTTTCACAGTATATTTATAGCTTGCACCTGCAAGTTGCCACCACTCATACGGTTTTCTTGAGCTTAGTGAGCCTAAATCTCCACCATAGATAAAACCATTATTGATACCGGCCTTTTTCATTGATTTGGAGTAAATACCAATATGTGGAATAAATTCTACGCTGCACTTATAATTACGTCTGTTTGCTTGAAAAGATATTTCAAAGAAAATATCTTTATCTTTCGTAACTCTCTTTAATTTTTGACCTTTTGAAAGCACCTTAAAATCTGGGAAATGACTTGCTATTTCTTGCCAAGCCTCTTGACATAATTTTCTAGGATCCATAATTCTCTTTAACCTCTATCCTATCGTTTATCCAACATTAAAAATACAACACCACAAATCATAAGCAACAATCCACACAGTCCTATAAAGACTCTATATCCTTTCTCACCCCACACTTCAAAAATAAATGCGTATCTTGCCTTATCTCCGCCTGTAGCTTGATACACCCATTTCCAATCTCTTATCGCACCGATTAAAAATAGTAACCCGCCTGCTATCAAGACATACTGATAATGTGCTTTTAACCATTCAAATACTCCATCCATATCGTTTATCCATTTCCTCTATCAAGTATTTCTCTCATTATTTCTCTTTTTCGCATGCTAAAGATTTTTCACTCAAGCACCATTCTCTCAACTTTTTTAGAAGATTACTTTTTCTTTTTTAACGCCGATTGTAAAAGCTCTCGTATTCTCCTTCAAATACAAACTTTTCAGGGTGAGATTTGATGTAGTTTAGTTCGTTTTCTTCACCTTCATAATCGTAAATGAAATCATCGGCTTCACCTAAAATCTTAAAAAATTCCTCTCCGTATTTTTCTTCCAATATTTCTAGCATATGGTATCTTTCTTCTTTACCAAAAGATATTGTCCCACCACAATAGTCTACAACTTTTTGAAAATTACCTGCATATTCGTTCATTCCAAAATGTTTGAAACCTTTTATTGCATCTTCCCAAACTATCCCTGTAGGATTATATAAAAACTGATGATGACCTCCATTATTTACTTCTACAAAATACCAAGTAATGGCTAATAAATATCTTTGCTCTAAAGTGAAAGTCTGCGCTGATTGAATATACTCATCATATCCATCATAAATATTAATTGTTTCCCACATTGGATCAACAACATCATAATAAGAGTTTTCATCTAAACTTTTAATATTTTCTATGGTAATCTTTGCGTATGTTAATTTCTTTTCTGTTTCACCCATTTCAGTTGTCTCCTCTATATTTGAATACATTTCAACTTGTCTTCATTACTTAATTTTCTAAATTCTTCATTCGTTGCTTTTATATTTTACCTCTCGTAATTAATAAACTTATGCAAGTTCTAACTCACAGATAACTCTTTTGGTATCTAGTTCGTCTATAGCAGTAATTTTTATATAATCAAATCCATTTCTCTTCACTTCTTCAAAAGAAATTTTTTCTCCGTTAATAGTTTCTGTAAAGTCATCTTCATCAAATTCAAAATCTTCTTTCTCTTCATCAAAATCAATGCTATAGGTAAAATCTATTTCAATTTTAGAGTTTGGAATTTCTAATTTAGAAAGTGGACGTTTTTTGATATCTTCTAAATTTATCTCATCACAGAACATAGGATTGTATCCATATTTAGCTTCATCATAGAGTAGAATTTCTTTTCCTGTATGTATATATTTTGCTACTATCATGCAAGGATTGCTAATCTCATTTTTTTCATCATACATACCACAAATCATATGTTCTTCAAAAAGTGAACCATAAAAATAAATTTCATACAGTTCGTTGGTATCTCCACTTTCTAAGTTGTTGCAAATACTAATACTTGTAAATGTATCATCTATATTTATTATATTGTAATTTTCTTCTTTAATATAAGTTGGTACTCTCACTTTGTTTGCTCTCTTAATTATTATATCGTTATTAAATACGTCATCATTTCTACAGAATGTTTCAGATACCGAAGGCCTCTTATGTTTCCTGAACTAACCTCATGATTAAATCGTATATCTATTATAACTAATTGTCAAGCGATATTCGCTATTGTATTCTTACTATAAATTATGTATTCGTTATAGTTATAGCATGCTTTTTTATTATTCTACTTCATTATAGGTACACTACTACTAGCTTTTTCTTAACTGTATTTAAATATTATAGCAACCACTACCCAATATACTCATTTAGTTTTTAAAAAGCGCTCTAAACATTCAAAAATATTTGGGACTTCCCTTAATAAATCCGTCACTTTTTTTCAAGATAGCCCAAGCCTGCTCAATGGGATTCAAATCTGGTGAATAAGGTGGTAGAGGTAAGAAAAAGTGTCTATTTTGGATGCAGAGTTCATCCAAAATGTTCTTGGGATGAAAACTAGCATTGTCCATGACAATGACATGAGGGGTCTTCAAAGCAGGCAGGAGTTGCGTTTTGAACCACTCCACAAAGAAATCGCTTGTCATACTTTCTTTGTAAATCATGGGAGCTATAAACTCTCCATCTACTTGTCCTGCAACAATTGAACTCCGCTCAAAACGCCGTCCGCTAATCTTTTCATAGACTTTCTTGCCTCTAGGAGCCCGTGCATAAGGACGATAGAGATAGCGGCCGATTCCCGTTTCGTCAATATATACGACTGGTAAATCTTTTAGGCTATTCAAAACATCAAGAAACTCAGCGACTTTCTCTGGATCTTGTTCCTTAAAGCTAGTCGTCTTTTTTTAAAGTGACCTTAATCTGCTTTAAAGCTGCCCATACCGAAGGAACAGCACAATCAAAATGTGCCGCAATTTCCCGTAAAAAAGCGTCTGGATGATCCTCTACAAAGGCTTTCAATTCCTCTAAAGGGATTTTCCGATTTTTGATGACTCGCTTTTTCCGCTCTAAGTGTCCTTGTTCACGTAATTTCTTTTCCCACGTGAAGAGAGTTCTGACACCAACATCAAAAACTTTAGCTGCCTCTACATGGCTGTGTCCCTCTTTGATGTAATCTAATGCTCCTTGTTTAAAATCTGTACTATATGCCATAGCTTTATTATAACATGCTTATTTAAAACTAAGTAACTATAACAGTTAATTCACTCATTATACATTATTGCAATACATTGAAGATTCTAACATTTTAGAAAAACAATGTGGTATTTACACATCCATTTTGTATGTGGTAAACTATTAGCTTTTTCAGCCATATTTTTTCTCCTCTCGCTATATGATAGGCTTGAACACCTTTATTGTATCGCGATTGGAGTTTTTTTGGTATAACCTTCGATGCGCACCCGCATAGCGGGTGGTTTATTTGTCACATAATTAGATTCACCAACAGGATTTGTCGAACAACCGTTTTTTGTTGCACTTCATTTTACAATTCGGCGAAAAAATAAATAAGAAAAAACAGCAAACCTGTTTGATTTGCTGTTAATTAAATCGATACATAATATTAAATGATAACTATCTTTAATACAAAATTTTTGAACGATAGCTATTCCTTCAACTCAAGTCAATCAAATAATTATTTACTAGATAACTTAAATTGCTCTTCTTTCTTATCAAAACTTAGTAAATAGTCTTTTCCTCTTTCAACATTAAGCTCCACTTTTGCAGGTCCCCATGTTGTAGTAACGTTTTTATGTAACACTCCAGGTCTAGTATATGTGTAAGTTACTTCTAAAACAATATCTCCTGGATCTGCACAAACTATATATTTTGCTTTTTCACTAAAAATAGCAGCTTCACCACTGATCACTCTAGCATATAATTGTTTTTGAGTGATTACATTATTTCCCGAAGAAAGCTCAATTTTTACCGCATTAGGATGTACAGCTAACCATTTAGTCAAGGCATTTTTGTTCATTTTAATTGACACAAACGAAAAAACAGCCGCTAATATAAAAATTGCAATCACAAAATAGGCATATACTCCCATTGAAAAAAATGCTTCTAAATATTTCTCCATTTTCATTCTCCTTTTTAATTATTTTTATTAACATCATTTAATTTAATTGTTTTGCTTTTTACTCCAACCACTCCTAAATCTTCAATAAGTTCATTATATTTTCTTTTTCCTAGCGAAGATAAATCAAACATTTCCTTATTACCATCTTCTGTATAAAGATATAAGAAAAACGAGTCATTGTTTCTTTGTTCTGAAGAAATATGAACTTCATTTAGATTATAGGTAAATTCCTTTTTCCCATCGTTTATCGATAAACCATTTCCATTTATAATTATTTTAGTTCTCAATTGCCTGAATATACTTATTACAACCAAAATAATGATGATAGAAGATATAGTAATTGCAACTTTATATCCTCCAATTACTCCGGAAATTAAAAATGCAACAAGCGCTCCAAAAATCATTATTATTAAATTATAAATAACCGCAACCAGGCTTCTTCTATATATTTTCTCCAAAATCAACCCTCCTTAAAGTACAATAATGATACTAACTTATATCTAATTTTAAAAACAAGATTACGTATAAATTATATATCTTTGTATACAAAATGTCAATCTTAATTTTTCACCATGCACGCAATATTTATTTATATTTCTTCACTCAAAAATTCGTTTAGTATCATACTATTATTTTGATTTTATTCGAATTTTATACCTCTAACTCTTTCTTCTTTACCTGTGTTAATCCTCTTTTTTCTTGTAGTAATTTATCTATACAGCTTCTGACACTTTCAGCCTGTTCCACTTCTTTTCGTATATCTTTGATTTGAGAATATAGACCATCTTTTTCTTTCCCAAAAGTGCCAATTTCTGCCTTCCATTTGGATATATTTAGGGTCTTGCTCTCACCTAAATGTTCTTGGAGATATTTCTTTGCACTTTCAAATAAAATGTTGCAGCACCAACTTCAAATTTTTACAACATTTCATTTAAACTTATGTCTCACACAGTCTACCATGAAGCAAGAAAACTCTGGATACAGCTTAAGCCTCACTTTTGGTTTGAAAGTTAGAGATTTTACACGAGAAATCATTTCTTCATATTCTCTTTTATCTTTTTCCAATTCCTCAATATATTTCTTCTTATCTTCCTCGCTCGCATAGTCATCATCAACTATAGCTTCTTTAATAGCATCCATTAAATAGAGTCTATTTTTTTCTTCAAGGACAAAAAATTTTGCTTTTTCATCCTTTAACCATAAAGCATAATAATAGTGTTCCCAGTCAGCTAGATAGTATTGACAAATAACTTCATCGCTATAGTAATGTAAGAATTTGTCGAATTCTTCAAGTACATAATAGACATCAAAAATTTGCTCCGCAGAAATATCATCTGTTTTCAAATTGTAATTTTCATCTTCTCCTGACTTTACTTTTTCTAACCAACATATTGCTTTATCTTTATTACCAAGATATACTTCGCAGTATGCAATGCTAAGCAATAGACTCGTTCTATCAGGATATTTTTTTAATAATTCTAAAAATATTTCTTTAGCTGTCTCATATTCTTTGAGTTCATATAAAGAGACTGCATGATTGAAGGAATATTCATAACTATCATCAATATTTTTAGCTTTTTCAAAATATTTTTGACTCAATATAAGCCATTCTTTATTTTCATTAGACTGGTACATACTAAAATAATAAAGCCCCAATCCTGTATATGTTTCAACAAAAGGAGAATCTAAATCCTTTGCTTTTAGTAAATATTCTAATGCTTCTACAGTATAATCATGGTTAAATGCAATATTGGTGTAAACTCTTGCTTTTTGAGCATTATCTAAACAAATTTCAAATTTATCAAGAAAAGAATTTAAATATCTTATATACTCACAGCGTCTAAGCTCTAACTTTAAAGAAGCCAGCGTACATACTATATCAATATCTGAAGGATATTCTTTTTGTTTGGATAACAAGTAGCTTTCCATTTTTTTAAGGTATTCTGTTGATCTTTCATAGTCCTTTAAAAATGTCTCTTTATATCTATCCTCATATTCTTTTTTCTGCTTGTCCCAATATGCCTTTATTTCATTTATCAAAATCTGAACTCCTCATTAGTTAAAATTTAACAAACACTATTTCCACTTTTTTATCCTTTCCTACAGCTTCGAATTTACGTATCCACATATATTTATATTTTCTACTATTACAATACTATCCAATTATTACTTATTCATCTTTCTTATAGTAGCTGGGAGAAAGAGGGTGTTCAAATAAACCATCATCAATCATTTTCTCAATCTTCGCCGGCAAATCAACTTTATATACTTTGTTATAAATAGCTGTGCTTAAACATTCAAATCCGCCTCCCGAAGAAGCATCACCTAAAAAATTTTGAATTGCTTCTATATCGGGATAATGATCAGGATTATGTAGATAACGCATATATTCCTCTAAAACTCGTCTAATGTATAGAAAGTCTTTCAGGTTCATTGTTATTTTTTCCTTATCAGAAATAGTATCTAATCCATATTCAACGATATCTTTTATATTTGTATATTTTATCATCTTTAAATTCAATACCTCTTTTTCTCCAAATAATTATCATATAAAATTGTTGTTTTAAATCGTTTATTTTTTTTTACGTTATACACCATATCTCCGCTATTCCAAATATACATAATTGCCGTCACTGGTCGTTTCCCATCTTCCCGCATCCATCCTGTATATGTAGTTGTGTTGCCATAATATCCTTCAATAATGATTTCAAATTCTGAGTCTGTATATTCATCTATAAATTGTTGTAAACCAATAGACTTTCCATTGAAGCGTCCTTCACCTAAGGTTTTGTTAAATATCAATACATCGCATAGGTCGATATCACATTTTTCAAAACATATTTCACCCGGGTATGATCTTTCTTCACCTTCTACAAATTCATATATTTTATTAGACTTCCTACAAAACTAAAATCCTAGTTCACGGTTGATAATAGCAGCAACCAAATTCATTCGTAATCCGAAGCGTTTACGTCGATTTCGATAGGTTGTTGAAAACATTTTAAACGTTTTTACTTTGGCAAAAATATTCTCAATCTTGATTCTTTCTTTAGATAGCACATGATTATAGGATTTATCTTCAAGAGTTAGTGGCTTAAGTTTGCTTGATTTCCTCGGAGTTTGCGCTTGTGAATACATCTTCATGAGCCCTTGATAACCACTGTCAGCCAAGATTTTACCAGCTTGTCCGATATTTCTACGACTCATTTTGAACAACTTCATATCGTGGCAATAGTTCACCGCAATATCCAAAGAAACAATTCTCCCTTGGCTTGTGACAATCGCCTGAACCTTCATAGCATGGCATTTCTTTTTACCAAAATAATCTCTAATTGTTTTTTTTAGGACGATTGATTTTTACCTCTGTTGCATCCACAATCACCGTATCCTCAGCACTAAGATGAGTTTTTGAAATCGTAAAGCCACTTTGAATAAGAGTTGCTTCAACCCATTGACTCCGACGGGTTAAGTTGCTTTCGTGAATGCCAAAATCAGCCACAATTTGTTCATAAGTGCGGTATTCTCGCGTGTATTGAAGAGTGGCCATAAGAATGTCTTCTAGGCTTAATTTAGGTTTTCGTCCACCTTTTTCGTGTTTAAGTTGATAAGCTGTTTTTAACACAGCTAACATCTCTTCAAAAGTAGTACGCTGAACACCAACAAGGCGCTTAAACCGAACATCAGTTAATTGTTTACTTGCTTCATAATTCTATTGTATCATATTTTTGTTTCGCAGGAAGTCTAGTGGATGAACGCCTTTTTAGAAGAGCTTTCACAAGTTTATCCAGATGATTATCTTTTACTTGTCATAGACAATGCTATATGGCATAAATCAAGTACCTTAAAGATTCCGACTAATATTGGCTTTGCATTTATTCCTCCACACACACCAGAGATGAACCCCATTGAATAAGTGTGGAAAGAGATTCGTAAACGTGGATTTAAGAATAAAGCCTTTCGAACTTTGGAAGATGCCATACAAGGACTGGAGAAGGAAATGATAAAATCCATCGTTAATCGGCGATGGACTAGAATGCTGTTTGAAAACAGATGAGTATAAGTTAGAACAAGGAAAACATTACAATGTAGCCATCATTCACCTTGCAAAAAAACTTATCAGAATGCTGTTTTATCTTCTCAAAAACGAGCTACCCTTTGACGAACAAAAAGTGATGTAACTTCTGAATTTGACACAGGAACACCTTTGAAAAAATGGATTTTTTCAAGGGATTTTTGACGTGCTCTAAAATCAGCAAATTTGAAACAAGAAATATTTTAGATAAAACTATTGACTTTTCTTATAGTTTGTCTTTTTTAATCTTATATCTAAAATTTAATATTCATTTCTGCCATTTTAGATATACCTATAGAAAATACACTCTATTCAGCGAATGTTTCTCTTATTTTCTATCCAATGTCCGAACTGCCGCCTGATAGGTTTGCTCCATTAGCATGGTAATGGTCATAGGGCCGACACCTCCAGGGACTGGCGTGATATGACTAGCAAGTGGTGCAACTGCCTTATAATCCACATCCCCACACAGTTTCCCATTTTCATCTCGGTTCATCCCAACGTCAATGACAACCGCACCTGGTTTGACAAAGTCAGCAGTCACAAACTTGGCGCGACCGATTGCTACAACAAGAATATCCGCTTTTGCAGCAACCTTAGCGAGATTATGGGTGCGTGAGTGGGTCAAAGTCACTGTAGCATTCTTTGCCAAAAGAAGCTGAGCCATAGGTTTTCCAACGATATTGGAACGACCGATGACGACCGCATTTTTACCTTCCAAGTCCATCCCATATTCATGAAACATTTCCATAATTCCTGCAGGTGTCGAAGGAATCATGACTGGATGACCAGACCAAAGGCGTCCCATATTTAGAGGATGGAAACCATCCACATCCTTTTCTGGGTCAATAGCCAATAGAACCGCCTCTTCATCAATGTGTTTTGGTAATGGCAACTGGACCAAAATCCCATGCCAAGCTGGATCCTGATTATATTTAGCAATCAGATCTAACAATTCCTCTTGAGTAATAGTCTCTGGAACTCGCACTACTTCGCTACGGAAACCAGCCGCAAGAGCTGACCTCTCCTTGTTGCGAACGTAGACTTGGCTGGCTGGATTGTCCCCAACCAAAATCACTACCAAACCAGGCACTAGACCTGTTTCTTCCTTTAATTTTGCAGTCTTTTCAGCCAACTGCCCCTGCAATTTGGCCGCTAAAGCTTTCCCATCAATAATCTGTGTCATATCACTTCTCTTTTCTTTCAAATATCTTCCATTATACCAAAAACTGTTGGTCCCCTCTAACACTTCTTTCCTAGGAAACCTTATAGTTTCAAACTATAAGAAAAAGCTCTGGTTGAGCTTTTCACTAATCTTGTCTTGAAATTTTAAAATAGATTATAAAACCTTACTCAAGAAGTCCTTAGTCCGTTGTTCTTGGGTTTGTTCAAAAATCTGTTCAGGTGTTCCGTCTTCAACAACCACACCGTCTGCCATAAAGATAACACGATCTGCCACCTCACGGGCAAATCCCATCTCATGTGTTACGATAACCATAGTCATTCCTGACTTGGCAAGGTCTTGCATAACAGCTAGAACTTCTCCAACCATCTCAGGGTCCAGGGCTGAAGTTGGCTCGTCAAAAAGCAAGACATCAGGTTCCATAGCCAAACCACGCGCAATAGCAATCCGTTGTTGCTGGCCACCTGACAAACTCTGTGGATAAGCAGTTGCCTTGTCTGGTAAACCAACTTTTTCCAAAAGTTCTTGAGCTCTCTTCTCAGCAACTTCCTTACTTTCACCTTTGGTCTTAATAGGAGACAAGGTGATATTTTCCATCACAGTCATATTTGGAAAGAGGTTAAATTGTTGGAAAACCATGCCCATCTTCTCACGCATAGCAAAGAGGTCATTCTTCTTGTCCGTAATATCGACTCCCTCAAAGATAACCTTCCCCTTGGTCGCTTCTTCCAACAAATTCATAGAGCGAAGCAAGGTAGATTTCCCACTACCTGAAGGACCGATGATCACGACAACTTCTCCTCTTTGAATCTCGAGGTTGATGCCCTTCAATACTTCATTCTTTCCAAAGGATTTATGTAAATTTTCAATTTTTATCAAGATATCTGTCATTATTTCTTATCTCCTTGTCCCATACGTTTTTCAAAAGCTTTCAAGGCTACTGTCAAAATAGAGGTCATAATCAAGTAATAAAAGGCTGCAAATAAAAGTGGTGTCAGAGGTAGATAGGTTGTTGTAGAAACTGTTGTAGCCCCGTTCCACAACTCCATAACACCGATAGCTGATAAGAGGGAGCTGTCCTTGATAATGGTGATAAATTCGTTCCCCAATGCTGGCAAAATATTTTTGATTGCTTGTGGCAAAATCACATATCTCATAGCATTTTTAGGACGAATCCCTAAAGAATAGGCCGCTTCTAGCTGACCTTTTGGAACCGCATTGATTCCAGCACGAACAGTCTCAGAAACATAAGCACCACTGTTCATAGAGATAATCAAAATCCCTGGAATCAGACGAGAAAGATCAACACCCAAAATCCCAACCTGAATAGTCGGAGCATTGATGTGCATAAGGGCAAAGGCAATCATAATCTGAACCATCATTGGCGTCCCACGGAAAATCCAAACGTACAAGTTGGCGAGCCAAACAAGCGGTTTAAACTTTGAACGTTGCCCAAAAGCCAAGACAACACCCAAAATAGTTCCCAAAAAGACAACACAGATAGAAATGAGAACCGTCACGACAGCCCCATAGTTAAAATAAGGTAAATACTTAGGTAAAAAAGAAAAATTCATAGTCACACTGCTTTCTAAAATAGAGTACTGTATGATTATAACATATATTGAATTAAAATTCAAACCTTTTATCCAATTTATTTAAAAATCTTTAAACTAGCAGAATTAGCGAGAAATCTTAGTTTTTTCTAGTCAAGTTGGCCTCCTTTATGGTAAAATAGTAACGATAAGAAATGAAGGAGAATCAAAATGGAATCACATTTGGTTAGAATCATCAACCGCCTTGAAGCAATGGCAAAAGACGGCGGAAATTTAAAACGTAATTTTGAACGCGAAGGAGTTGTTGTTGCAGAAGTTGCATACAGCCACGACGAAGAAAACGGCTCAATCTTTACCCTTCGTGATGTCGAAGCTCGCGAAACTTATACGTTTGACAGCATTGACTTGATTGCAATGGAGATTTACGAACTCCTTTACTAATACAAAACAAGCTGGGATTACACCCTGCATGTCTAACCAAAATCCTTTTTGTCTCACAAATAGGATTTTTTTATAGTCCAAATTCAAAAAAATTTTCATTGTAACAACTTCTCAAAGCTGCAATCTTTTTACTTGCTTTACACCCCAATCCTGTTATAATGAGAGTATAGAAATTTGACTATTATTGACCTTTGGACAGGTCAAGCTAAAGAAAGAAATGAGGTAGATGTATGCTTTGTCAAAACTGTAAAATTAATGACTCAACAATTCATCTTTACACCAATCTCAATGGAAAACAAAAACAAATTGACCTCTGTCAAAACTGCTACAAGATTATCAAAACAGACCCTAACAACAGTCTCTTCAAAGGTATGACGGATCTGAACAATCGTGACTTCGATCCCTTTGGTGATTTTTTCAATGACCTAAACAATTTCAGACCTTCTAGCAATACTCCTCCTATTCCCCCAACCCAATCAGGTGGAGGTTACGGTGGAAACGGCGGTTATGGTTCTCAAAATTATGGATCTTCCCAAACTCCTCCACCTAGCCAAGAAAAAGGCCTGCTGGAAGAATTTGGTATCAACGTAACTGAGATTGCCCGTCGTGGAGACATTGACCCCGTTATTGGGCGCGACGATGAGATTATCCGTGTCATAGAAATTCTCAATCGTAGAACCAAGAATAATCCTGTTCTTATCGGTGAACCAGGTGTCGGAAAAACAGCCGTTGTCGAAGGTCTAGCTCAGAAAATCGTTGATGGCGATGTTCCACATAAACTACAAGGTAAACAAGTCATCCGTCTGGATGTGGTTAGCCTGGTCCAAGGAACGGGTATCCGAGGACAATTTGAAGAACGCATGCAAAAACTCATGGAAGAAATTCGCAAACGTGAGGATATTATCCTCTTTATCGATGAAATCCATGAAATTGTTGGTGCAGGTTCTGCGAGTGATGGTAATATGGACGCAGGAAATATCCTCAAGCCAGCCCTTGCTCGTGGAGAACTGCAACTGGTCGGTGCTACTACCCTCAATGAATACCGTATCATTGAAAAGGATGCTGCCTTAGAGCGTCGTATGCAGCCTGTTAAAGTCGATGAACCAACGGTGGACGAAACAATCACTATTCTCAAAGGGATTCAAAAGAAATACGAAGACTACCACCACGTTCAATATACCGATGCTGCAATTGAAGCAGCTGCAACTCTTTCCAATCGCTACATTCAAGATCGCTTCTTACCTGACAAGGCCATTGACCTCCTAGATGAAGCTGGTTCTAAGATGAACTTGACCTTGAATTTTGTCGATCCTAAAGTGATTGATCAACGCTTGATTGAGGCTGAAAATCTCAAGTCTCAAGCTACACGAGAAGAAGATTTTGAAAAGGCTGCCTACTTCCGCGACCAGATTGCCAAATATAAGGAAATGCAAAAGAAAAAGGTCACAGACCAGGATACTCCTATCATCAGTGAGAAAACCATTGAGCACATTATCGAGCAGAAAACCAATATCCCTGTTGGTAATTTAAAAGAGAAAGAACAATCTCAACTCATCCATCTAGCCGAAGACCTCAAGTCTCATGTTATTGGCCAAGATGACGCAGTCGATAAGATTGCCAAGGCTATTCGCCGTAATCGGGTTGGACTTGGTACGCCTAACCGTCCAATTGGAAGCTTCCTCTTTGTCGGACCAACTGGTGTCGGTAAGACGGAACTTTCCAAACAACTAGCTATCGAACTCTTTGGTTCTGCTGACAGTATGATTCGCTTTGATATGAGTGAATACATGGAAAAACATAGTGTGGCTAAGTTGGTCGGCGCTCCTCCAGGTTATGTTGGCTATGATGAGGCTGGTCAATTAACTGAAAAAGTTCGCCGCAATCCATATTCTCTCATCCTTCTCGATGAAGTGGAAAAAGCTCACCCAGATGTTATGCACATGTTCCTTCAAGTCTTGGACGATGGTCGTTTGACAGATGGGCAAGGACGCACCGTTAGCTTCAAGGATGCCATCATCATCATGACTTCAAATGCAGGTACAGGTAAGGCAGAAGCCAACGTTGGATTTGGGGCTGCTAGAGAAGGACGTACCAACTCTGTTCTCGGTGAACTCGGCAACTTCTTTAGCCCAGAGTTTATGAACCGTTTTGATGGTATTATCGAATTTAAGGCTCTCAGCAAAGACAACCTCCTTCAGATTGTCGAGCTTATGCTAGCAGACGTTAACAAGCGCCTTTCTAGCAACAACATTCATTTGGATGTAACTGAAAAGGTCAAGGAAAAATTAGTTGACCTCGGTTATGATCCAAAAATGGGAGCACGCCCACTTCGCCGTACCATTCAAGACTATATAGAGGATGCAATCACTGACTACTACCTTGAAAATCCAAGCGAAAAAGACCTCAAGGCAGTTATGACCAGCAAGGGCAAGATTCAAATTAAATCTGCCAAAAAAGCTGAAGTAAAGACTTCTGAAAAAGAAGTATAAATCCTATAGAAAGGGAGTAGAAAATGAAAATTTTCTGCTTCTTTTTTACTAAAATAACTGTAATTTCTTGACAGCTTGCTCTTTGTCCATTATGATAATAATAACGATACTAGATAGTGAGGAAAATGCAATGGCAAACCCAACTTTCGGAGAAAAAAAAGCGAATACAGACTATGTTGCACGCTATGGAGTGTATGCAGTTATCCCTGACGCTGAACAAAAACAAATAGTTTTAGTTCAAGCTCCTAATGGTGCTTGGTTCTTACCAGGTGGCGAAATTGAATCAGGTGAAAATCATCAGGAAGCTCTAAAGCGTGAATTGATTGAAGAGCTTGGTTTCACAGCTGAAATTGGTACTTATTACGGACAAGCTGACGAATATTTCTACTCTCGTCATCGTGACACCTACTACTACAATCCTGCCTACCTCTATGAAGCGACTTCTTTCAAAGAAGTTCAAAAACCACTAGAAGACTTTAATCATATTGCTTGGTTCCCTATTGATGAGGCTATTGAAAATCTCAAACGTGGTAGCCATAAATGGGCCATCCAATCTTGGAAAAAACAGCATAAGATTGGCTAATACTCTTCGAAAATCTCTNNTCGCCTTACCGTAGATATGGTCACTGACTTCGTCAGTCTTATCTACAACCTCAAAACTGTGTTTTGAGCAGCCTACGGCTAGCTTCCTAGTTTGCTCTTTGATTTTCATCGAGTATAAATCAAGCGACTTTATTCAAAAAGTGCTATAATAGAATTAGAAAATCGGAGGAAATATTATGAAGCTTATCAATACGACAAACTCACACTCGCAACTTGTAAAAAGTCAGCTAGAAAGTACCGATGCAACCCTTGTTGAGGTTTATTCTGCAGGGAATACAGATGTTATTTTCACCCAAGCGCCGCTTCACTATGAAATCCTCATCTCAAATAAACACCGTGCTATTCGTGAGCCTGAAATCGAAACCATTCAAGAATTTTTCTTGAAACGTAAAATTGATAAGGACTCTATTGATGAAGCCAATATCAAGACACTCTACTCAGAGAAATTAATTGGGATTTCTATTCCAATCAAATAAAGAAGTTGAGTAAAAACTCGATTTGAGCGAAAGTCCAATAAGTCTTTCCATAATAAAACGCATAGTAGCAAGATTTTCTACATCTGCTATTATGCGTTTTTATCATTTTGAAATCTTTTGCTAAAGATATTACTATAAAAAAGATTTGATTCTGCTCCTCACACAATCAAATCTTTTTTTATTAAAAACGAATCGTTTCACGTGTTTTCTCATATGAGGTAACAAAGCGATTGGTTACACCAGGCTCTGCCACTTCTAATGCTTGAGAAATCTTGTCAAATGAAGCGTGATAATCAAATTCTTTTTCAAAAATATCTAAAGCTTCGTTAAATGCTTCTTGAATGCGTTCATCAAATGAGCGATAGCGGTTAGAATATTGCAAGAGCTGCTCTGTTAAGGTTGCATATTGTACAATATTATAAGTTTCCGTTTCTAAAGCTTCCATATCATTCGTTGCAATTTCAAGAACTCGGGTAACAGATTCAATGTTAATCATTTTCTGTTCTAACTCAACCATTAAATCCTCGGTATTATTGCTTGCCGTAAAGAATAACTTCAAGAAAGTTTGTGGAATACCTGGAAGATTGCGTTTTTCCATGTATCGCTTGATAGTATGGAGACGATTGACATAAACATTGGCCTTTTGACGTGCATTGATATCATCTTTCTCAATTTGCGTCAGGCGCTCACTAACTGAAATTTGCTCATCTTCAATATCTTTTAGTTGAGTTTGTAAATCCTCAAGATTTTCTTCAAGAACTGAATAAGCTTGGGTTGGTTCTTCTTGATTTGAAGTTACCTCAACAATAGCTGCCTCAAAACTCTCTAATTCTGTCTGAATACGACGAACATGGCTTGCAGCTGTCTCAGGAAGTAAATAGGTCTTGCTCAAACGTGCAATATCTTCTCCCAATAAAGTATTATTCTCTTTCATATGTTGAAGGTAAGTTGGAAGAGTTGCAAGTAGATTTTCCACTACTTTCTGAGCAGCAATTTCTCGAGTAAAAATACCATACAAGGCATTGATTTCCTCTTGTGCCTGTCCATTCTCATACTCGGCATTATCCAATTCCAACTGGCGAATATTCTCTTGGTTTTTCTTGAATGCTTCATAAAGCAAGTGGAAACGCGCTTCAATATCCGTTTCAACAAAATGATAATTAGCATCTAAGAGCTTACGATAACCATCTTCTAAATCTTCTAGTTGATCTGGTAGCTCTTTAGATAATGTTGCTGCAATTGCTGGTATACGATCAACGATATGTGTCAAAGCCAAGATATGATTTTCAGCATTATCCAAAATCACAGCAGCTTCCACAGGGTCACCCGATGAATTCAAGGTTACAAATTGTGAAAATTCAGATTGGATATTTTCTAATTGTTTTTCAATTTCATCCAAGGCTTGACCATACTGTTCTGAATTTTCAGCAACTCTATGCTGAAGTTCCTCAAATAAATCCAAAGCATGAAGAACACGACCGCTATTTTTAGATTCTTGCTTCTCTAAGTCTGCCAAGGCATTGCGAATTTCAGTAATATCTTCTTCAATCAAAGTAATTTGACTCTCAATTTGGTCAATTTGATGACTGGCCTTGAGAAAACGAAATGAATGGTTATAGCCTTCTGCTTCAAAGAGATTATTTTCAATATCGGCAAAAGAGTTGAGAGATAAATCGACCCATTTTTGATTCCATTCACGGAAAGCCACTTGACTTTGTCCAATCAAGTGCATATTTTTTACAGCTTCTACTTCATCATTTACTGGAAGATTGTATAGTTCTTCTTTTCTTTCTTCTAGCGCCTCTAATCTTCCCTCGTTTCGCTTACGTAGAAAGATCGCCACTACATAAGCCAGAACTAAAACGACTGCAATTGCAACCATTAAATAAATTAGTTGTCCATTAGACATATCAAACTCCTTTTTTACTTGAAACAATCGTAATGATTATATCATATTTTTTAGACCAAGGGAACTACTTCTCCCGATTTTTTAGACATCAAGTGTACTATAGACGGCATTTTCTTCGATAAACTCACGACGAGGTTCTACTCGATCCCCCATCAACATGTCAAAGATTTTATCTGCTTCTGCAGCATCGTCCACAGAAACTCTAGCCATCAAGCGATGTTCGGGATCCATGGTTGTTTCCCACAACTGATGATCATCCATTTCACCTAGCCCCTTATAACGCTGAATAGTCGGTTTGGTACGACCTTCACTATAACGGGCTAAAGCTTCTTGGAGTTTGATTTCTTGATCTGCACCTGGCTGGATGTATTCTTTAATCTCGCTTCCAACCTTGACACCATAGATTGGTGGTTGGGCGATATAAACATAACCAGCTTCTAGGATTGGTTTCATATAACGATAAATCAAGGTCAAAAGAAGGGTACGAATGTGGGCTCCATCGACATCGGCATCGGTCATCAAAACGAGTTTTTGGTAACGGGCTTTCGAAACATCAAATTCTGCGCCAAATCCTGTTCCCATGGCTGTGAAAAGACTACGAATTTCTTCGTTAGCAAGAATCTTATCCATGCTAGCTTTTTCAACGTTCAAAATCTTACCGCGGATTGGAAGAATAGCCTGAAATTCACGGTTACGACCAGATTTGGCTGATCCACCAGCTGAGTCTCCTTCGACGATGAAGAGTTCTGTTTCAGCAGGATTGTTAGAAGAACAGTCTGCTAGTTTCCCTGGAAGGTTGGAAATTTCCAAACCAGATTTTTTACGAGTAACTTCACGCGCACGCTTGGCAGCCACACGAGCCTTGGCAGCCAAAATCCCTTTTTCCACGATACGTTTGGCAATCTGCGGATTTTCCATGAGAAAATCGGAGAAGGCATCACTGAAGAGGCGATTGGTAATCTTGACCACTTCGCTATTCCCCAGTTTTGTCTTAGTTTGTCCTTCAAACTGTGGATTTGGGTGTTTAACTGAGATAACTGCAGTTAATCCTTCGCGAACATCTTCCCCAGTTAGGTTGTCTTCATTGTCTTTTAGTAACTTATTCTTACGAGCATAATCGTTGATAACACGTGTCAAGGCTGTACGGAAACCTTGTTCATGCGTTCCACCTTCATGTGTATGAATATTATTGGCGAAACTCATGACATTTTCATGGTAACCAGTTGTGTACTGCATGGCTACTTCAACTGTGATATCATCCATCTCACCGTCTGTATAGATTGGTGTATCAAAGATTACATCCTTGTTCTCGTTGATATATTCAACATAACTAGCAATCCCACCTTCATAATGATAATGCTTGGTTTGTTCCAAACCTTGGCGCTTATCTGTAATTGAAATTTGAAGACCGCGATTTAGAAAGGCCAATTCTTGAATGCGTTTATTTAATTTATCAAAATCAAAGATTGTTGTTTCAGTGAAGATTTCTGGGTCCGGTGTGAAGTGAACTGTTGTTCCCGTTTTATCCGTATCTCCAACCACCTCAAGGTCTGCGACAACATGACCACGACAGTATTCTTGGTAATGAATCTTACCGTTTTTATGGACATGAACGTCTAATTGAGTGGAAAGGGCATTAACTACTGACGACCCTACTCCGTGAAGACCACCTGAAACCTTGTAGCCGCCACCGCCGAATTTTCCTCCAGCATGAAGAACCGTAAAGACTGTCTCAACAGCAGGTCGGCCTGTTTTTTCCTGAATATCGACTGGAATCCCACGTCCATCATCGACAACAGTGATTGAATTATCTGGCTCAATAAAGACTTGAATATGGCTGGCAAATCCTGCCAAGGCCTCGTCAATTGAGTTATCAACGATTTCCCAGACTAGATGGTGAAGACCTTCTTTTGAGGTTGACCCGATATACATTCCTGGACGCATACGAACAGCCTCTAAGCCCTCTAAAACTTGAATTTGACTGGCGTCATAATCTTGTGCCTGCAGATTTTTAATTTCTTCTGTCATCTTTTTCCTTTTTCTTATATGTCTAATACTTGTTTTAAATTCACGATACTGGTAAACAAGTGGGTAGCTAGTCCTGCAGCTTGCCCGGCTTCGATATCAATCGGTCGATCACCAATGACAAGACCAGAGGTAATCTGATACTTTTCTCTTAAATAAATCATGGACTCAGGATCTGGTTTTCTCTTAAAGCCTGAGTTAGAAGTCACCACTTCTGTAAAATAAGCTGCTATAGAGGTTTTTTCTAAAATTTCCAAGACTTGATCATTTCGGTGAGAGACCAAAAAATGACGGCCACCTTGATTTGAGATATCTTTCAATAAATCAGAAACTCCATCAAACAAAATCGGATGTTCAAGCTCTCTGGCTTCATTTTCCTTGTATTTTTCTAAAAAATGCTCTAAGTTGGGAGCGAATGTCTCAATCGCAAAATCAGTAGAAACCTTTAAAGCTTGATAGACACTATCGTGGTCTTGTGTGATACCATACAGTGCCAATGTTTCAACAAATGCAGCTGTTGAAGTTTCATAATTATCCAGTAAAGTTCCACCTAAATCCCAGATATAATCGTGATATTTCATACCCTTCATTATAGCATTTTTTTATGAAAAAAGCGATGATTTCCCTGATTTTTCCACATAAAAAACGAGAGAATAACTCCCGTTTTACTGATTTTTACCAAAGACATCTCGATAGAGCATTCCTGTTCGTAAAGTCTCTGCGTCTCCTCCTAGTTGCTCCACCAACTCGTAGGCAAAGGCAAGAGCTGTCGAAGGGCCCCGACTGGTTGTCAACTGACCATCTACCACTACCGTTTCCTTGACATATTGACCATCAAGGATTTGCTCTTGAACACCGTCATAACAAGTGTATTCCTTGTTTTTCAATAGCCCTGCTTGATTGAGGGCTATTGGCGCCGCACAAATAGCTGCCAGTTTCTTCCCTTCTCGTTCGAAACTTTGCAATTCTTGCATCAAAGCCTGATTATCGCGCAAATGTGCAGAACCAGGCATCCCTCCAGGAAGGACAATCATATCATAGTCTGATAAATCACCATCAAAGACACGATCTGCTCTTACTTGGATTGCGTGCGATCCTGTCACTTGCTCTTCAAATCCTACCATATCACAAGTAATATTTGCACGACGCAAAACATCCACAACTGTCAAAGCTTCAATTTCTTCAAAGCCCTGAGCTAACATAACGGCTACTTTAACCATGATTTTCTCCTTATTTGATTCGTTTTAATACAACCTTTTTCCTCTTGAATCGGACTTTTCCACTCTTTTCTTCAGCTAGATTGGTTTGATAACTCATCGATAAAAGCAAGCCAACACCGATCAAATTACTGATAATAGCCGATCCTCCTTGCGAAATAAAAGGCAAGGGAATCCCAGTCAAAGGAAGCAAGCCCGTCACAGCACCGATATTCTCAAAGATATGGAAGAGCAACATCATAATCAAACCTGTGGAAATATAGGTGTAGAACTGGTTATTTGATCTAAGAGTAATCTTTAACATACGGTAAATCAGCATGAGATAAAGGGCAATAACAAGGACAGAGCCAATAAAGCCAAAATCCTCTGCGATAACCGTGAAAATCATATCTGACTCACGAACTGGAATAAGCAGATTAGAAGCATTAAATCCCTGACCAAATAAGCCACCACTCCCAATGGCAATCTGCCCTTGAGCCTGCTGATAGGTCGTTGTTTGAGCAAAATCAAAAGGATTAAGCCAAGCCAAAATACGGTTGATTTGGTAAGTCGGCATTCCCAATTGATGGAGAAAAGCCCGGCCGTCCTTGCTGATAAAAACAGCTAAGAAACCAGCAATTCCTGTTACAGCAGTCACAAATACTGGGATAATAATTTTCCAAGAAACTCCTGATAGCAAGACGATTCCTGAGAAAATGGCTACAAAAACCAAAGCCGTCCCCAAGTCACTTTGAAGTGCTAAAAGAACTAGGACTGGAATGGTAAAGAGAATCATCCAGAAAATCAATAAGAAGTCCAGCGGAACTGTGCGTCTCCATTCCTTATGTTTTTTGGTAAACTGGACAATCACACGAGCCAACATGAGGATATAGGATATCTTCATAAATTCTGACGGTTGGAACAAGGTAACACCATTTACCGATACCCAGTTTTTGGCACCCGTTGATGCAACTAAGCTTGGATTATAAAAGACAATCGGCAAGACCATAAGTCCCAAGCCTAAAATATATAGAAAGGGGGTCACTTTCCAAAGAAATTCTGTATTAAAGAGCATGACGATAAAACCAATCACAAGCCCCAAGGCGATCCAGGCGACCTGCTGCCCTAAAATGGGCAGAATATTGTTTGGATAATCATGACTAACAGCTATATAGATAGCCACCACGCCAATAACCAGTAGAAAAAATACTGGCAATAGCAAACTATAATCGACTCTAGAGTCGAGAGAACGTTTCATATACACTAACCTTATACTTTCATACAATACTATTTATCAAAGTTCATTTAAAAAATTATCAACAGCCTCATCAACTTCGGATCGAGAGACGGTTTTAACAGTCGCTTCTTTTGCTAAAGAAGTCACTATTTGCTTGCCATATCGTTTTCCGACGATTCTTCTATCCAGAATGAGGGTTAAAGAACGTTGGTGTTCGCGTCTCATACTTCTTCCCAAAGCCTGTTTTAAACGAATAATGGCCATTGGCAATTGATAATCATAAAAGGCATTTTTCCCTTCTTGAATCAGTTCCTGATTGATTTTTTTCATCAAGGGCTCTTGGGGATTTTGGAAAGGAAGTCTTGGTACAACTTGAATCACAAAAGGATGACTTGAAAAATCAACTCCCTCCCAGAAACTTGCTGCACCAAGCAGGATTTGTTGTTCACCTTTTTCAAAGCGTTTCTTCAGTTGATGAACATCCCCATTTTTATACTGGGCCAAGTGACTAACTGGAAGTAAATCCGATACTGCTAGAAGCATGTCTTTAGCGGTAAAGAGAACCAAAATCGGTTGCTGGAAAGCTTGAATTTCCACTAGTAAAGCAGCTACCTCTTTGGCGTAAACTTCTAAGGAGGTTTCTGTTACCAAGGGGAAATCTTTGACCAAGACCACTTCTTGATCCTGTTTTTTACCAGCTTCAACCTTGACAAATTTAGCTTCAGGATAGCCTAAAAGGTCTGCCAAAGAAACCCTCTGACTAATCTCAAGAGTAGCCGATACTCCCAAGACTTGGCAACTCTCAGGAAGTAAAGAAGATAGGAGAATACGTCCTGATTTCGTAGAAGAAATTTGAACTTTCTTTTGACTCGTTTCAATTGCTTCAAGCCAGTAATCTCGGTCAGCTGTAAAATAGCGAACCAGCTCCTCAAAGCCTTCTACCTCTAATTCTGAAAAATACTGATGGAGATTGGTCAGAGAATCCAAGATATTTTTCCTAGATTTTCCAGACTGAAATTGTTCTATCAAGTAGAGGCACTCAAAGCGAATACTTTCTAGTATTCGTTGCTGGACCTTATTTTGCTCCTCCAGTAAAGCCTTATCAAGCAAATCGACAATAGACTGGATATCGTAGGTCTCTTGAAGCAGATTTTCTAGAGCTAACAAAATCTTTTGAACTTCATCAATAATCAATAAACGGTCACTGACAAATTCAGGATTATCTTCAAGTCTGGTTACAAGATAGGCATGATTGGTCACTAAAAGCTTGCAGGTTTGTGCCCTTTCTTGACTACGTTTCCAAAAATCTTCCGTCACAAATAAGCTCTGGGATGATAAATTCCCGTCATGACGAAGATCTGTCAAAAAATGTTGATAACGGTAGAGTTGACCAATTTCATCCAAATCCCCGGTTTCTGTCTCTGTCAACCAGACCAAGAGTTGCATTTTAAAACGTCTAAATAAGCGATTTTCATCATTTTCCTGCAAGGAACGATAAAAGGCATCCAACTTCAAATAATTTTGAGGCCCCTTTAAACTATGAATATCTGTATGGAACACTTCCTTGAGACATTTCCCTTCTTCTTCCATGATTTGATTTTGAAGAATCTTTGTCGGAACACTAAGGACAATTTGTCGCTCTTTGGCTTGAGATAAAGCGGGTAAGAGGTAGCCATAAGTTTTCCCAATCCCTGTTGGCGCTTGAATTAATGAGACAGGCTCATCTTTCAATAGCAAGCCAACCTCTTTAGCAAAACTTTCTTGTTCCTCCCTCACTTCAAGGTTCAACAGAGAAATATTTTTAGAAAAATCTTGAGATAGTTTTCGTGGCTCCAAGAGAGCTGCAGTTTTCTTGAAATATAGTCCTTGAACTTGGACCAAATCTGAAGAAGTCAGGATAGATTGGTTGCGATAAATTTCCTCAATAACCAAGTAGGACTCATATAAGAGAGCGTCAGCCATTTCCAGCAAGCGTTCCAAGAGATCTTTCGGAAGCTGTGCCATCTTTTCCCGTAAAAACAAGAGTAATTCCGCAGTGGCTTGGGCATCTGAAAGGGCTGTGTGAGCGTGTTTAAGAGGAATTCCTAATTCTCGACACAATATCGGCAAACTATATTTTTCCAGTTCAGGGAAAAAGACCTGAGCCAATTCGACCGTGTCAACACGAGGATTTTTTAGTTCATAGCCTTCAAAAAATAAATTTTCCGCCAAAAGATTGGCATCAAACTGAACATTGTGGGCTACAAAAATCCCATCCTTCACCAAGTCAAAGATTTTTCTAGCAACTTGCGAAAAATCAGGTGCTTGCGCCAGACGTTGGTCTGTCAATCCTGTCAGTTCTTTGATATGAGCATCTAAGGGTTCATGTGGATTGACATCCGTCGTATAGTGATCGACGATTTTTCCATCCTCAATCACAACAATTCCCACTTGAATAATTTTAGCCTTACTACCTGTGCTAGTTGCCTCTAAATCCACCACAACATAGCGATTACCAATCGTTTTCATTATAAAAAATTATACCAAAAAAAGAGCCATTTGGCACCTGCAAACATGGGATAATTTTCAAACTCAAGAAGGTTACTTTTCTTAAAAATCCCAGCAAACAGAGCATTCTAGCCTGCTAATTTTTTGAAAATATTGAAGAATAAGAAAAATTGAGAGAAGAAATTTTAAGTCTTCCTTCTCTCAACGAATCATTTACTTTATTTAACCATGTCAGGATCGTAGTCATAAAATCCTGTATCAAGGAAACGGTTTTTAGGGTGTAACTTGCGCACTTCTTCATCTAGCAAGAAGCCTTGGTCATGGCTAAAGTTGCCCTCTTGGATTAAGCTACGCGCTTGGATAAAGAGTTTTGCAATCTCAACAAAGTTCTGACCAGGAGTGTAGAGCCCTTCTAGTTTCCAGTGAGTAAAACCATGCTCCACCAATTCTGTCAATTTGGTCATCAAATCGAGGTCATTGTTGGCAAAGATGTGGGTCCCATGATTGTCTTCAAAAATGGAATAGTGGCTCTCTGGGTCACTTGGCTCAGCCAAGAAGAGGTCACGCTTGCGAGTCTTTTCATCATCGATATGCGTAAAGTTATAGTAGTTTTGCAAGAGCGGACGTTTAGAATGGTGAATAACACTAGCACCATACACCAAAACTTCAGCAGGAATTTCCAAAATCTCTGGCATTTTGAAAAGTTCAGCTGATGGAATTTCACGCGCCAAAACAGCCTCAGATGCGCCAGCCTTTTGTCCCCAGAAGTTAATCTGGCGACTGCTAGTTACCATAGTCGAAGCATCGTAGATGGTTTTAAAGGAATAACCATCGCGGTTGACTACGTAAAAAACACCTGCATCCCCAATCGTAATGTAATCGGTCTTGATTTCTTCCAAGAAATCGAGGAAAGGCTTGATACGGTCCATCATATCTTGGTGCATGAGGGCATTGACCGCAACAATCAATTCCTTACCAGCATCATGAACCAGCTTAGCGATTTCACGCAATTGGTCATGACTAAAGGTTGTTGGTAGACGAAGGCCAAAATCTTTCTCACCGACATATATACGGTCTACGCCAGCTTCGAGCAGTTGTTTAACTTGTTCAATACTTTCAGCAGTTGCTGTAATAATAATCTTTTCCATAAGGAAAATTATACCACAATTCTCAAAAATCAGCCATTCTTTGAAAATGAAAAGGGACTTTATTCTTTTTGTAACCTTTCTGTAATAATTCTCTGCTGAAAAAATGATAAAATAGGTATGTACTGTTAAGGAGAGAATAATGCCCGCAAGAAAATTACAATCCTATGAGGTAGACTATCAAGAAGAATTAAACCAACAACTTCCTCATTATCAAGCTTATACACCTGAAGCACAAACTGATAGCAATCTCAAAGAAATTTTATTTTTTGTCAATATCGCTGTTTTTTGTATCTGCATTGCCATCTTTAGTTTTATCTTTTTATCATTAAAATTAACAACTGTGCTCGCCTTACCTGCAGCAATAGTATCCAGCTTACTTGTTTTAAAAGTCCAACGCTCTATTATCAAACGAAAACTTAAAAAATAAACATATCGCCCCATCTGGAGCGATATGTTTATTTTTTCTTTTTAGATGGTGTGTGGATGGCAATCTTCACTTCAAAGATTGTTCCTTTCGGTTTATTATCTTTGACAGTAATGGTTCCTTTTAAAGCATCTACAATTTGCTTGGCTAGGGATAATCCTAAACCGAAACCACCTTTTTGACGGGTTCTAGCCTTGTCCACTCGATAAAAACGATCAAAAATTTTCTTCTTATCTTCTGCTGAAATACCGACTCCATTATCAGAAACCAGTAAATACAGATTGCGATCGGTCGCCGAGATAAGAAAATCAATCTCACCATCCTCTTCAGTATACTTGACGGCATTATCGAAGAGAATCGTCATCAACTGCTTCAAGAGCAGTTGATCCGTCACAATCGGACGATGGATCCGATTTTCAAAACGGAAGACACGATCATTTTCCGACGCAATCATCTCATAGTTTGTGAAAGTTGTATTGAAAAAACTGGTTGGAACTTCTGCAAGTTCCGGCTTAATCCCATCATCTCTCCGAGCTAAGTTCAACAAGTTCGTTGTCAAAAAACGCATATTTCGGACTTCTTCCAAACTCGATGCAATGCTTTCGCTCACATCCATAATGGTAGCTTCTGGCTTACGGAAAAGGGTCTCTAAGCGATTTTGCAAAACTGCAAGTGGAGTCCGTAACTCATGACTGGCATTTTCCACAAAGGACTGTTGCTTCTGCATACTTTCAAGTAAAGGACGAACACTAACCCGAGCTAGATAGAGACTGGCAAGCAAAGACAAAATCCAGAAACTTGCCATCACAACGACAATCAATTGCTCATGCTTTTGACTGGCCTGCTCCAACTGACTGGTATTTATCAAGACAGCAGCATACTTGATATTGGTTGAAACCGAACTGATATTGGTTTCCATCAAAATCATGCGATAGATTTCTTCTTGTCCATAGCTATTAAAAACCTGAATCTGATAGATATGGCCTAGTTCTTTTTTCTCTAACTTAATCTTATCCAATCCCAAAAATCGATTTCCAGAAAGGAGCTGTGTAAAATTCTTATCAAAAAGAATAACCTCCGTATTGGAACTGACATTGGGTTTTATCTCAGTCTTACTAGTATCTGTAGCGGCATTCTCTAAGTCTTTAATCTCTTCTGTTGCCCTATTTACAGCAAGCTGAATAACTGCCTGAGGATTTTCACTCAGTCCATAAAGCTTATCATCCACCGAAGTATAAAGACTCGAATGCATGACCTGCAAAATAATCAGAGTCATTGTAGAGAAAATCAGAGTGAAGACACCAAAGTTGCGGATAAAATAACTAAAGTCATCCGCATACCATGTTTTTTTTAGTTTACTGAACATCTTTTAAAATATACCCAACACTGCGCAAGGTTTGCAAATTCTCTGCAAAAGTGGTTCCTTTTAATTTCTTACGGACTTTTGAAACATAGACTTCGACAACTGAAATCGTTGTATCACTATCAAATCCCCATAGACGATCAAAAATCTGCGTCTTAGGCAAAATAACATTTTGATTTTGAAGGAAATAAACTAGTAAATCGAACTCTTTCCCCAGCAATTCGACAGTAGTATCTTCAACCTTAACGGTATTTGTTGATAAATTGATGAGAATATCTCCATAAGATAGCGTATTTTCATTAAACTTACCTGAACGTTTGAGTAGGGCCTGAATCCGCATCTTGAGTTCTTCTAGGTAGAAAGGCTTGGTCAGATAATCATCCGCTCCCAGTTCAAATCCATGTCCCTTGTCATCCAAACTTTCCTTAGCGGTCATGATCAGAACTGGTGTCGTAATTCCCTTTTCACGCAATTCTTTCAAGACTTGGAAGCCATTTTTTTCAGGTAACATCAAATCGAGCAAAATCAAGTCATAGACGCCACTCTCAGCTTCGTAGAGACCTTCTTCCCCATCAAATACCTGCATGACATCCGCAAAATCGTCTAAAAAGTCAAATACTGAATTTGACAGGCCTAGGTCATCCTCAACTAATAAGATTTTTATCATGAGAAACTCCTCCTTATTACAACCATTATACCAAATTTGCCTTAAAAAAACTCAACTCTCTGCAATTTACATGAGAGAGCTGAGTTTTCTTTTTATTTTAGGCTTATTTATGCGTTTCCGTATTGAAGAACGACTGCTTCCACTGCAGCTTTTTCACGGTTAATCAAGTCAACACGCGCTGCAATTTCCTTGATTCCCATACCGATGTTACGGCTAAGAGCAAGGTCAGAAAGTTGTGGCTCAAAGAATTCCTTGTACTCTGCCAAGCGTTGCTGAGTCTTAAATACGTGAGCAGGAAGGATAACAAAGCTATCAAAGCTCATATCTCCACCAAGAGCTGCCTTAATCCAAGCCCAGTTTTCACGCGCCCAAGACCAAGCTGTTTCCTGAGTTGCTTGATGAGCTAGGAATTGGTAATACCAAGCAGACAAGTCTTGTGGTTTCACCACAAATTTGTCCTTCCAAGCAGCGATCAAGGTTTGGATATTGTCCGCATCTGTACTGTAGGCAAGAGCAGCTGCCAACTGACGTTTAAAGACAGCATCTGTTGCGTGCGTATAAGTGTCAAGATAAAGTGCTAACAAGTCTTTAGTCTCATGATGTTTCATCTCATTGATCAGAACTTGTGAGCGAATAGCTGCTGGAAGTCCTGCAAGATTCTCCTTGTGAGCCGCGAAGATTTGGCTAGCGACTTGACTAGCTTCTGCATTATTTGAGCGAATCATCATAGAAATGGCCAACTGACGAACCAATTCATCCTCGTCTGATTCTCCGTCTTTAGCTTCAAAACCAAGACGGTCATAGTTATGACGAGCCAATTTAGCAACTAGTACTTTGAAGGCTGTCTCAGCTTCTGTTCCTTCATCGATAAAGCGCTCAAGGGCAGAAATTACTTGAGAAACAGCTGAAACGACAAGGTAAGACTCTTCCTTGGCAAGTTTATCAAGGACTGGGAGCAAGTCAGCATAAGAAATGTGCCCTGCTTCAGCAAGCAGACGACGTTCTTGGACGATTTGTAGTTTGCTTGTGTTATCAAGCTCAACTAGGTCAGCAAGAACTGCATCCAACAAGTCTCCTTGATAGTCTGTAATGTAGTGGGCTGTATTTTCTGTGTTGAGACGAAGTGCTGTTTTGTTTTCAGCAAGAAGGGCTGCGTAGCCAGGGATTTCGATACTTTCTGTTTCAAGTGTATCAGGCAAGCCTTTCCAGTTACTATTCAGTGGCACAACCCAGAGACGGTTCTTGTCTTCGTGCTCACCGATGAAGAATTGTTTTTGTGAAATCTTCAAAACATCATTTTCAACTTTAACAGTAAGAACTGGATAACCAGGCTGTTCTAACCAAGAATCCATGAAGGCTGCGACATCACGTCCTGACGCTTGACCAAGGGCATCCCAAAGGTCACGACCAATTGTATTGCTGTACTGATGTTTTTCAAAGTAGGCATGCAAACCTTTAGCAAAAGCAGCATCTCCTAGCCAACGACGAAGCATGTGCATGAGACGGCTTCCTTTAGCATATACGATAGCACCATCAAAGAGCGTATTGATTTCATCTGGATGTTTAACTTCGACGTGAACAGACTGTACGCCATCAGTCGCATCACGTTTCAAGGCAGACGGAACACCACCTGTTTGGAAATCTTCAAAGATATTCCAACTTGGCTCAATGGCATCCACACAGACGTATTCCATCATGTTAGCGAAGCTTTCATTGAGCCAAAGGTCATCCCACCATTTCATAGTAACAAGGTTACCAAACCATTGGTGAGCCAATTCATGGGCCACAACAAGGGCAACTTGTTGACGGCTGGCAAAGGTAGAGTTCTCATCTACAACCAAGTAAACTTCACGGTAAGTCACAAGACCCCAGTTTTCCATAGCTCCAGCTGAGAAGTCAGGAAGGGCGATATGGAGAGATTGAGGGATTGGATACTTGACTCCGTAGTAATCTTCGTAAAACTCGATGGAGCGAACAGCGATGTCCAGTGAGAAATCAAGGTTAGATAGTGGGTGAGCTTTGGTTGAGTAGACACCTACAAGAGTACCATTTTTAGTTTTAGCCGTCACACCTTGCAAATCACCCGCTACAAAGGCTAACAAGTAAGAAGACATGCGAGGTGTTGTCTCAAACTTCCAGATACCTGTTTCCTTACGGTTTTCAGCATCGATTTCTGGCATGTTAGACAAGGCCAATTCACCTTCTGCTTGGTCAAAACGTAGAGAAAGGTCAAAAGTCGCTTTGGCTTCAGGTTCATCCACACATGGGAAGGCTTCGCGCGCAAAATGGCTCTCGAACTGAGTAGACAAGACTTCCTTCTTGACTCCATCAACTGTGTAGTAAGAAGGATAAATCCCTGTCATGTTATCTGTAATTTTTCCTGAGAAAGAGATAACCACTTCAACTTGACCTGCTTCTGCAAGTTCAAAATGAAGGGCTTCATTATCATGGTCAACTGTAAATGGACGAGCTTGACCTGCAACTTCTACAGAAGCGATTTCCAAGTCTTTTTGGTGGAGGGAAATGCGGTCACTCTGTGCTTGACCAGTGATGGTTACCTTCCCTGAAAACGTCTTGGTCTCACGACTCAAGTCTAAAAATAAATCATAATGTTCAGGAACAAATTGCTTAATAAAATGTTCAACTGCTTGCATAGTTTTCTCCTATTCTAAGTTTAAGAGCTAGAGCTCTTCTTCAAACAAACTTATTATAACATGTTTTGCCTAAGAAAAAAGGATTGGACAGCGATTTCCAAAACTTTCTTCCTTCTGCAGTCTACAGTGGGTAGACCTTGCGAAATTCTTCTAAAACAACCTTGCTTTCAGGTGTAAAATTCTGTCCTGCCTCCCTCATCCACTCTGTGAAAAAGTCCTCATGAACCTGACGCCAATAGGCTAGGGATTTGTCACCTTCCCCTTCCTTAAAGGCATGATCAGCAGAAACTTGATTGAAGGGCTGGACAGAAACCTTTGTAATTTCAACAATACAGACAGCCTGATTTTGACTGTCTAAAATGACGTCAAAGGTTCCTACTTGCGGAAGGGGTTCATCTTCTAGTGCGTAGAGGTCATAGGCTGACGCTGTTGCTGTCTTTTCTCCTTTTAAAACCAAATCTGCCAAGAGATCTGCTTCCACTCCAAAAGCCCAAGCATCGATTTCATCTCCAATCGAAGGATTGATTTTCTTGTAGGCATTCCACATTTCTTGCGGTGTCATAGGTATCTCCTTTGTAATTTTTTACTTTCTTCTTTTACACGTTTGAGGTGGTCTGGATGGCCAATTTCTAAATCAAAAATCTCCGGAATAGAGCTATAATGGAGAATGCATTCGATATCCATCTGATTCATTTTTTGTATGAAAGAATCATTCAGATAGCCTGCTACAGCAAAGTCAATCTTTTTCATCCTTGCTTTATCCTGCATATCTCTTAGCATATCTAACATTATTGGATTTTCCATATCATGCCATTGACTGTTTCTCACAGTCGCAAAAATGAAAGAAGTCAAATCATTCATTCCAACTACAATCTTTGAAATGCCCGTTTCCAGTATCCTGTCTAAGTCAAAATAGGCTGACGGTAATTCAATCATAGTGCCGACTTTACCAGTAAAGCCATACTGACGCAATACTGTAATAGCTTGCTTTAACTGCTCAGCATCATTGACAAAAGGAAAGATAACAGATAGATTGGGATTGGTTTGATAAACTTCTGTAACAACATTTGCTTCAGCCTGAAATTCATTCGGACACGCCAGTAAACGCCTAGTCCCTCTATAGCCAAACAAGGGATGCCCTTCGTCAAAATACTCTTTAGTCCCCACTAAACAATTAGCTTCTGTATTCGTTAATTCAGAAAAACGATACCAAACTTTTTCATCTGAGTACAGGGAGCAGATAGTCTCTAGATAATCTTTTACAAATTGCTGACAACTTGGTAATAGTATGTTTTGGTTGAGCTCTCTCAACAAATATTCCCCACGAATCATGCCGACGTGGTGAAATAGTTGAGGATAAATTTTTTCATCAAGTTTTTCGCCACTAAAGGCAAGTTGATTTCTCATGTCCATTCACCTCGTCTTAAAAGATATAATATCATATATAATTATGTGAAATTTTCCTCTAGTTCAAAAGCTTCATAAGGTTCAGCTAACTCATATCCTAAAAATTCTGCTACTTTTTTGGAAGCCTCGTTATGAGCATCCCAAAGTGGAAACATATCTCTATTTAAACTCTCTAGAATCATTGCAGCACCAAGCTTTTTAGCAAATCCATTTCCTTGTTCGTTTGGTCTAGTTGCAACTTCCACTTCAACTGCTCCACGGTAAACTAACCCTGAGGAAATCCCAGCAATCAGTTCATTATTTTTAAGAATCACAAAGCCAAATCCACCTTTTAAAACAAAATCCTGATAGGACTCAAAATCCCCCTGTAAATCCTGTGACCATTCTTCCGTAGAAAAGCAGTTATAAATATGATTATCAATAGGCACAATATTGTAATCTTCCTCTAAATGAGTAACTAGATCATTTAGAAATTTAACTTGAAAATTTGCCTTATCTTTAAAAGAATAGCGAGTAAAAGAATTTAGCCCCACTTTTCGATGCAGAAAATCTTGCCAATTAGTATTTTCTGAAATAATAATCTTATAATCTAAACCATATTTTCTAACAAAATCTTCCCAAAATCTGGAATCCAACTCCCCTGCCAGGTATAGAAAATTCCCAACATCATAAAAGCTTGTTGTCCTATCATTGTTTCGGTAGACAGTTCCAATTTGAGATTTAAGACCATAGAGAACCATATTTTTCTTCCATGTTTTAAATAGTTCCATTATCCCCCTACTTCACCTTCCAATTCATGTAAGAGGTCTTGTCCAATTCTGGAAATCCTAATAACTCTGCTTTGATCTTCAAGACTAACTGCGATGCATTCTCTTCTGTGATTTCTTGAATATCCATCCAAATCCTCCTACTTCAAAGACCAGCCACCATCTATTGTCAAAATTTGCCCCTGCATGGCAGATGCCTTTCCACTGGCCAAAAAGAGACTGACTTCTGCCACTTCCTCTGGTTTAATCCAGCGCTTGATTGGTGTTTCACTAGCAACCCAGTCAGCTAAGCCGCCTGGCTCAAAATCCGCAGCGGTCATAGCCGTCTTGACTGCTCCCGGAGCGATACCAAAGACCTGAATCCCAGCCTCAGCATAGTCTAAAGCCAACTGCTTAGTAAAGCCAGCCAAAGCATGCTTAGAGGAAGTATAGGCGTGACCACCTCCACCTGCTAGGCTAGAAGCAATGGAACACATATTGATGATGATTCCCTTTTTATTTTCCAGCATTTGTGTCAAATAATAGCGAGTCAACTCAACAGGAGTCACATAGTTAATTTCAAAAATCTCTTGAATTTCCTGGGCTGATTGTTCCAATAGGGGTTTATAAGCATCCAACACTCCAGCAGTATTGCACAAAATATCTACCTGAGGACACCAGTCAAAAATTGGCTCCAAGTCCAAGGTTAAATCTCTCTGTAAAAAGTGAAAATCACCCTCTAAGAGTGGATTTTTATCTTGGTCAACTCCATAAACTTGATAACCATTTTCTAAAAAGAGTCGAGCCTGAGCCAGACCAATGCCTGAACTCACTCCTGTAATGAGTACACGCTTAGTCATGCACTTCTACCCAATCCGTCGCCAAAACATCACAAGGTGTCGGGCTCCACATGGAAAATCCTTCTCCTTCGCCAGAAACGTTAATCAAAAAATAAGGAGTTACCTCTAAAGCCACACCATTTTGCTCGATGGTATCAAAGAGTTGGACATAGTTTTCAGCACCTCCCCAACCAGTACGTACATATTTTTTCTTAGTCTTTAACCCAGGTAGAATTTCTTCAAATGTCATGTTTATCTCCTTTAATATCAATAATTCTTCCCTTCATTATAACAAAAAAACCGCTTTAAAACGGCTTTTTGACTGTGATTTATTTACATCTGCTTCTACTTACGGCAAATTATTCCCTGCAGCAAGATAAATTTCATACCATTCTTTTCTGGTTAAGCTAAAGGTTACCGCTTGGCTAACTTCTCTCAAGTGCTTAGGATTTGTTGTACCTACGACTGCCTGCATTTTGGCTGGGTAGCGTAATATCCAAGAAATGGCAATAGTTGAAGAAGTTACTCCATATTTAATAGCTAAACGCTCAAGTACTTGATTTAAAGCTTGAAATTTCTCATTGCCAACAAAATTCCCTCTAAAATACCCGAATTGTAAGACAGACCATGCTTGAATGACCACATCGTGTAATTGGCAATATTCAAAAATGCTGCCATCTCGCATAGCTGCTTGACTATCTTCCATATTAACATGAAAACCTGATTCGAATCCTGGAGTAAAAGCCGCACTCAATTGTAGCTGATTAACAGCTAACGGCTGCTTGACATCTTTTTTAAGAAACTCCATCATCATGGGATTTTGATTAGAAACTCCAAAATTTCGAACCTTACCTTGTTTATAAAGGAGATCAAAGGCTTCTGCTACTTGGTCAGATTCCATCAAAGCATCTGGTCGATGAAGAAGCAAGCTGTCCAGATGATCAATCTTCAATCTTTGCAAAATACCGTCTACTGATTTTATAATATAGTCCTTAGAAAAATCAAAATAGGTAAATTCTTCTATGCGAATGCCACATTTGGACTGAATCCACATCTTTTCTCTTAAATCTGGACGATTTTTTAGGACAAGACCTAACAGTTCTTCACAACGACCACGACCATATATATCAGCCAAGTCGAAAGCATTGATTCCAACAGAAAGTGCTGTTTCTACAAGCTCTTCAACTTCTTTTACAGACTTATCTTTTATTCTCATCATTCCGAGAACAATTTCTGATAATTCTTTGTCATCTTGACCAAGAGTTATGTATCTCATCAAATTTTTCTCCTTAAATTTCTAACATTCTTCCCTTCATTATAACAAAAAACCGCTTTGCAACGGCTTTTTGACTATATTTCACTCCATTTTATCTTCTTAAACCCACGGAAAAAGAGAAAGATTCCGATAAAGAGGACAGCTAAAGGAATGATTTTTGTGAAGAAAACATGTGAAATGCCCATCCACGCATAATAACGGAGCAGAGAACCTACAATAAGATGGGCAACAATCATACTGACAAAGGGATGAAAGACCGCTTCTTTCCAATTCCAAATACTGATGACTAGAGAAAGCGTAAAGACAAGGAAACTATCCCAGGGAGCAGGAAGATAAAAGGCCCCTTCTTGTATGAAACTTGCCATTCCTACATATCCTAGAACAACTAGAAGGACAAGAATCCCAACGACAATATAAGTGCCAATTTTCATCTTAGGAGAATCTTGGACTAAACTCCATCGTAAGATTGTAGCCACAAGCCCAAATCCAATCAGAAAAAGAAGAAGTTGCCCTAAAAAAGTAAGCAAATTGACTGTTAAGAGAGGACCTTTAGAAAAATCACCCAGTAGATGATAGTAACGTAATATCGCTAGGACAAAAATTGGTGTTAAAAGGGACTCCTTGATAGAACTGCGTGGTGCTTCCTTGAGAATCTCTTTCATTATTTTTTTAGGATTCTTACCTAAATAATCCTCTGCACTCATGCCATCTCGTTCTGCTTCTGAGAAATCTAACATCATCAAATAAATCTGCTCTCTGAGATAGTCTTCATCATAGAGAAATCCAGCAAGATTAAAACTATCCCACAGCTCCTCAAAATACTTTTGATTCTCCTCAGAAAACTCATGCAGCAAAGCGCTTGTTTCTTCGTAATACTTTATTTTCTTCATGGTTTACCCCCCATTCTTAATCCCTTCAACTTTTTGACTTAAATCGTCCCATTGTTGCCAAAAGACCGAGACACGCTCTTCTCCTTCTTTAGTTAACGAAAAATACTTCCGATCTGGACCATCTGGCGACGGGCGCATGTCGCCTCTTATCCATTGATTTTTTTCTAACTTTTGCAACAAAGGATAAATAGTTCCTGGAACGATAGTATCAAATCCAGCCTCTCGCAAAGTCTGAACCAACTCATAACCATATCGCTCTTTTTGACCAATCATATCCAAGACACAACCTTCAAGAACACCTTTTAATAGCTGAGTTTCCTTCATCCCTTCCTCCTTCTAATCTATTTTGTAATACCTACTAGTAGCTTCATCTATAATATACCACTTTCACACTAGTTTGTAAAGCATAATAGTTGAAATAAAAAAACAGAACTAGCATGAACTAGTCCTGTCTATTGTTACCCAATCACACTTCCATTTGGTACAGCTGGATCAACTGTGAGAAGGGTTAATTTTCCATCATGTTCAGCTGATAGGATCATACCTTGGCTGACATATTTCTTCATCATTTTACGAGGTTTAAGGTTAGCAACGATTTGAACTTTCTTGCCGACCAATTCTTGTTCATTTGGATAGTATTTTGCAATTCCTGAAAGAATTTGACGATCTTCACCATCACCTGCATCTAGGCGGAATTGAAGCAACTTATCTGAACCTTCTACTTTAGACACTTCTTTGACTTCTGCGACACGGATTTCGACCTTGTCAAAGTCTTCAAACTTGATTTCTTCCTTGTTTAGTTTGAGTTCAACTTCGTCTGGGTTCCACTCTTTTTCGACTGCTGGTTTGTTGCCTTCCATTTGTTCCTTGATATAGGCGATTTCTTCTTCCATATCCAGACGTGGGAAGATTGGTGTTCCTTTGGCAACTACCGTTACACCTGCAGGGAAATCAGCCAAGCTCAAGTTTTCAAGGCTCGCTACTTCTTCCAAGCCAAGTTGATTCAAGACTGCACGACTGGTCTCCATCATAAACGGCTCAATCAAGTGAGCTACAACACGAAGGCTAGCTGCCAAGTGGCTCATAACACTTGCCAATTGATCGCGGAGTGCTTCATCCTTGGCCAAGACCCATGGAGTTGTCTCATCGATGTATTTATTAGTACGAGAGATCAGAGCCCAGACTGCTTCTAAAGCACGTGGGTAATCAACTGCTTCCATGTGGGTATGGTAGTCAGCAATTGATTCAGCAGCTACTTGAGCAAGAGCATTGTCAAATTCTGTCACGTCCTCTACATAGGCAGGAATTTGTCCATCAAAATACTTGTTAATCATGGAAACAGTACGGTTGAGGAGGTTGCCAAGGTCATTAGCCAATTCGTAGTTGATACGGCCTACATAGTCTTCAGGAGTGAAGGTTCCATCTGAACCAACTGGAAGGCTACGCATGAGATAGTAACGAAGTGGATCTAGTCCATAACGCTCTACCAACATTTCAGGGTAAACGACATTCCCTTTAGACTTAGACATTTTGCCGTCTTTCATGACGAACCAACCGTGGGCAATCAAACGATCTGGCAATTTGATATCCAACATCATAAGAAGGATTGGCCAGTAGATGGAGTGGAATCGAAGGATGTCTTTTCCTACCATGTGGAAGACTGTTCCATTCCAGAACTTGTCAAAGTTACCATGTTCGTCTTGACAGTAGCCAAGAGCTGTCGCATAGTTGAGTAGAGCATCAATCCAAACGTAGACAACGTGCTTAGGATTAGATGGTACTGGCACACCCCATGTAAAGGTTGTACGAGAAACTGCCAAATCCTCTAAACCTGGTTCGATGAAGTTGCGAAGCATTTCATTCAGACGACCATCTGGAGTGATAAACTCAGGATGAGCTTTGAAAAAGTCTACCAAACGATCTTGGTATTTGCTGAGGCGAAGGAAGTATGATTCTTCAGAAACCCATTCCACTTCGTGACCTGATGGAGCGATTCCACCAGTTACATTTCCAGCTTCATCACGGAAAACTTCCGCAAGCTGGCTTTCTGTAAAGAATTCCTCATCTGAGACTGAATACCAACCAGAGTATTCACCCAAATAGATATCATCTTGAGCAAGCAAGCGCTCAAATACTTGAGCTACTACTTTTTCATGGTAATCATCCGTTGTACGGATGAATTTATCGTATGAGATATCCAGTAATTGCCAGAGTTCTTTGACTCCAACTGCCATTCCATCAACATAGGCTTGAGGTGTAATGCCAGCTTCTTCTGCTTTCTGCTGGATTTTCTGACCGTGCTCATCAAGACCTGTCAGATAAAAGACATCGTAACCCATCAGGCGTTTGTAACGGGCTAGGACATCACAAGCGATGGTTGTGTAGGCAGAACCGATATGAAGTTTCCCAGATGGATAGTAAATCGGCGTTGTAATATAAAAATTCTTTTCAGACATAATTTTTCCTTTCCAGGCAAATGAAACCTGTTTTTCTAACACTTCATTATATCACATTTTTAAGGATTTTCGATAGGGAAATCTATATAAAAACAAGATAGACGAGTGTCCATCTTGTTGATTTTATTCATAACGAAGGGCTTCGATTGGATCAAGTTTCGATGCCTTG
The DNA here is from genome assembly GCF_013277455.1 of Streptococcus sp. 5346. Taxonomy (GTDB): domain Bacteria; phylum Bacillota; class Bacilli; order Lactobacillales; family Streptococcaceae; genus Streptococcus. The sequence goes on along the minus strand of NZ_VMMY01000003.1, from coordinate 83,165 downwards.
TTGGCTGGCAAGACTCCAAAAATCATACCCACACTAGCCGAAACCGCAAGACTAAATAGGGCAACTGGAATTGATACTCCAACTTCTATACCCGCAATCAAACCTTGCAGTAACAAACCTGCTAAGGCAGTTAAACCACTTGCAATTGTCAAGCCAATCAAGCCACCTAACAAGGTTAAAATCATGGATTCAATCAAAAACTGGATTAAAATATTGGCACGAGTTGCACCCAAAGCCTTACGGAGACCAATCTCACGGGTACGCTCTGTCACCGAAACCAGCATGATATTCATAACACCAGTTCCTCCAACAAAGAGAGAAATTCCTGCAATGGCACTAATAATCGTCGTCATAAAACTAAACGATTGTTGAATTTCTGCGAATGCAGCTGACTCATCTGCCACTTGATATTCTCCCTGTTGCAAGCCAGCAAGCTCTGTCATTTTTCGTGCTAATTCTGGACCCAGAGTTTGAGTCAAGCTTGTGTCATTCACTCGAAAGACAATATTAGCTATTTCATCTACATTAAAATTCGCAGCAAGGGAAGTATTTGTAGTAATGGGCAAGCCACCAAAACCATATATTTTTGAACGTTTAGCCTCTGGACTAGTATAAACCCCAATGACCCGGTAACTAAATCCATTGACTTCTACAACCTTGTTAATAGCCTCTTGAGGAGAGCCAAATAAACTAATGGACAATTCTTCATCAAGCAAAATAACACTTGCAAATTCTTTGAAATCTTGCTCTCTCAGACTACGACCTGCAATGATTTCATTCTTAACAGCGTCCATATAGGTTCTATTCCCGCCTGTCAAATTGGCATTTTCAACCTTTTTATCTTTATAAGTCAAGATGGCGTTAGTTGAGTTGGTTACATAGTAATTATCCACTCCCTTGAGTTTGGCTGCCTCTTTAACCCAGGATTCTTGCGGTTTTGGCGGTTCAACATGAACTTCCTCTTCTTTTCCAGAAACCGTAAAAGCTGATTGTTTCTGAGTAAAAGACCCATCTTTGCTTTTTTTAGAAGAGAAAAAGACACTGATATTCTTCTGAGATTTGGTCATATCTTTGTTGAGTTGACGAGATAGGGAGTCACCTAGAGCCATAATCACAACAACTGATGAAACACCGATAATAATCCCAATCATGGTAAGCAAAGAACGCATCTTATGAGCCATGATAGATGAAAAGGCAAATTTCAGATTCTGCATCTTAGTTTTCCTCCTTTTCTAACTGAGCACTATCAGACGAAATGACCCCATCTCGAATGACAATCTGACGTTTGGCATAAGCAGCTATTTCAGGCTCATGCGTTACCATGATAATGGTTTTTCCTTCTTTGTTCAAGTCAACCAATAGTTGCATAATTTGATTCCCTGTTTTGGTATCCAAGGCTCCTGTCGGTTCGTCTGCTAAGATAATAGAAGGATTGTTTACCAAGGCACGCGCAATAGCCACACGTTGCTTTTGACCACCAGATAATTCCGAAGGCAAATGATGACTACGTTCTGTCAATTCAACCTTATCTAGATATTCCTCAGCTAACTTGCGACGTTTTGAAGCCGAAACTCCTGCATAAATCAAGGGTAATTCTACATTTTGCAGAGCATTGAGTTTGGATAGAAGAAAGAACTGCTGAAAGACAAAACCGATTTGTTGGTTGCGAACCTTAGCTAGTTGTTTTTCACCCAATCCAGCCACTTCTTGACCTTCAAGATAATACTCTCCACTAGTTGGTGTATCCAACATCCCAATCGTATTCATGAGAGTAGACTTACCAGAACCAGATGGTCCCATAATGGCAACAAACTCACCCTCATTCACTTCTAGGTTGATATTTTTGAGAACCTGCAGTTCTTGGTCACCGTTACGGTAGCTTCTGCAGATATTTTTTAGACTAATTAGTTGCTTCATCAGCCTTCACCTCTTTTCCTTCCTCTAGAGAAGACGTTGGGTTACTGATGACCTTGACTCCATTTGTCAGACCTGAAGTGATTTCTTGGTTGTCTGCATCAGCATTACCCAAACCAACTTCCACTTTCTTGGCCTTTTTCTGCTCGTCAAGTACCCAGACATAGTTCTTATCATTTTCAGTCACAACACTTGTTAGAGGAACCAAAATGGCTTTACTCTTATTCTTGACCTCAACACTTACTGAGAATCCTTGTTTCAAATCACCGATTTCACTTGTAACATCGATGGTATATGGATATTTAGAACCAGAATTACCAGAAGCTGCGGCAGCTGGACTAGCTGCTTCACCATTGTTTTTAGGATAGTCAGAAATATAGCTTAATTTCCCAGTCCATTTTTTATCAGGATACACTTTAGAAGTAAAGCTTACTTCTTGACCTACAGATAGGTTGGCGAGGTTATATTCAGATAATTCTCCCTTAACTTGCAAGTTTTCATTACTTACGACATGAACGACTACTTGGCTAGCTCCTGTTGGAGATTTAGAAACATTGTGGTTGACTTCGACCACAGTTCCCTCTAAGGTACTGAGAACCGTCATTGCATCTAACTGACTTTGAGCCTTGCTTAATTGCGCTGCTGCATCTGCACGAGCATCACGAGCATCACCTAATTGTGCATCAATAGATGACACTGAATTTCCTGAGACTGGAGCTGGAGTTTGGGCTGCTACACTTTCGCCTCCTGCTGGCGTTGGCAACTGTGGAGCCGGAGCTGAAGCGGCTTCATTTCGCGCTTGGTTGAGTTCGTTGATATGACGATCTGCCTTAGCAACTGCTCGACTAGCTGAATCATATGCCGCCTGTGCTTCTGAACTACTGTACTTGACTAAAGCCTGCCCTTCACTCACTTTATCACCCACAGAAACAAGGATTTCATCTAAATCTCCCTTACTAGCATCAAAATAAACATATTGTTCATTTTTTGCCGTTACTGTCCCTGATAATAAAACAGAGGATGCGACGCTTCCTTCCTTGGCAACAACAAGATGAGTAGCCTCATCTTTTACAGCAGTCTGAGAAGGTTGTCTAAAGAGCAAAATGCCCCCAGCACCCAATACAACTACACTCGCAGCACCGATTGCTGCATACAATTGCCACTTTTTAGCTTTACCATTCTTTTTCATAATGAAACTCCTTTTTGATTTAAAGTTCTTAACAATATTATACAAAAATTATCAATTTGAAACAATAACATTTCAGAACGAAATAATGACATTTCAGGATTTAATTATTGTTCGGAATTTATTTTACAATCATTGTACTAGTTATATCATACACTTTATTTTTCTTTTTTGCAAGCCTTTTCTTTAAATTTTTTGAACGTAGCAGATTTTTGCAATCAAATCAAAAAAAAGATAGAATATGACTATCAAAAAATGACACTCTACTATTTAAAAGAGTACAAAGGAGTTTTCAATGAGAGAATATGATATCATCGCTATCGGTGGAGGGAGCGGAGGAATTGCTACCATGAACCGAGCTGGTGAACACGGAGCTAAAGCAGCCGTTATTGAGGAAAAGAAACTAGGTGGAACCTGCGTCAACGTCGGCTGTGTTCCTAAGAAAATCATGTGGTACGGGGCGCAAATCGCTGAGACTTTCCATCAATTTGGAGAAGACTACGGCTTTAAGACTACTGATCTTAACTTTGACTTTGCTACCCTACGTCGTAATCGTGAAGCCTACATCGACCGCGCTCGTTCTTCTTATGGTGGCAGTTTTAAACGCAACGGAGTAGACTTGATTGAAGGTCATGCTGAATTTGTAGATTCTCATACTGTCAGCGTAAATGGTGAACTGATTCATGCTAAACATATCGTGATTGCTACTGGTGCCCATCCAAGTATTCCAAATATTCCTGGTGCTGAGCTAGGTGGCTCTTCTGATGATGTATTTGCCTGGGAAGAACTGCCAGAGTCAGTTGCCATTCTAGGCGCTGGTTATATTGCTGTGGAATTGGCTGGCGTGCTCCACACTTTTGGTGTCAAGACAGACCTCTTTGTTCGCCGCGATCGTCCTTTACGTGGTTTTGATTCTTATATCGTTGAAGGTTTGGTCAAGGAAATGGAAAGAACAAACTTACCACTTCACACTCACAAAGTCCCTGTCAAGTTAGAAAAAACTACTGACGGCATTACCATTCATTTCGAAGATGGTACTAGTCACACAGCTAGCCAAGTTATCTGGGCTACAGGCCGCCGTCCAAACGTTAAGGGCTTGCAACTTGAAAAAGCTGGAGTCACTCTGAACGAACGTGGCTTTATCCAAGTGGATGAATACCAAAATACTGTTGTTGAGGGAATCTACGCTCTAGGTGATGTAACAGGTGAAAAAGAACTGACTCCAGTTGCTATCAAGGCTGGACGTACTTTGTCTGAACGTCTCTTTAACGGAAAAACAACTGCAAAAATGGACTACTCAACTATTCCAACCGTTGTCTTTTCACACCCTTCTATCGGAACGGTTGGATTGACAGAAGAGCAAGCTATTAAAGAATACGGTCAAGACAAAATCAAGGTTTATAAATCAAGCTTTGCATCTATGTACTCTGCCGTTACTAGCAATAGACAAGAATCCCGTTTCAAACTCATAACAGCTGGTCCAGAAGAAAAAGTTGTCGGACTTCATGGAATTGGCTACGGCGTTGATGAAATGATTCAAGGCTTTGCTGTTGCTATCAAAATGGGAGCAACCAAGGCTGACTTTGATGCAACTGTGGCAATTCACCCAACTGCATCTGAAGAATTTGTAACCATGCGTTAATCGAAATAAAAGAAGCTGATACAACTGTGTCTGCTTCTTTTTTGATGTTTTCGAATCAACAAAACAATTACCCACCCCTTAACCAGTAAGCAAAATCGGCTGTTACAGTTTTTGTTATCTTGTTTTTAAAAATTGGTTGACAATGATTACTCTACGAGTATAATAGTTACTATACATTATAAAAGAGGTTAACTATTTTGAAAAAAGCTCACGTTTATGCTATCCCTGCTATTGGGGCTGCTCTCATTGCTGTTTTGGCACAAATCAGTCTTCCAATTGGACCCGTCCCCTTCACTCTGCAAAACTTTGCAATCGGCTTGATTGCTACTGTCTTTAGACCCAGAGAGGCTGTACTTTCTGTTGGACTTTATCTTCTTCTAGGTGCCATCGGTCTTCCTGTTTTTGCAGGAGGTGGAGCAGGATTGCAGGCGTTGGTTGGTCCTACTGCGGGTTATCTTTGGTTTTATCTTGTATACTCTGGACTTACTTCCTCCCTAACTAGCAGCGATAGTGGTTTTGTCAAGATTTTTCTTGCAAACCTCTTGGGTGATGCCCTTGTCTTTGTCGGCGGGATTCTCAGCTTGCATTTTCTAGCTGGAATGGCATTTGAAAAAGCTCTTGTTGTGGGGGTCATTCCCTTTATCATTCCAGACCTTGGTAAACTTCTGGCTATTAGTTTTATTAGCCGTCCACTACTTCAACGCCTTAAAAATCAGGCTTACTTTGCTAACTAAAAAAGGATATCGAGTTGCCATGACTCAATATCCTTTTCTTTCATTTTAAAAACTTAGTTGCCTTTAAAAGCATCCACCATCGTTTGAAATTCTTCATTGGAGAGAGTAATCCCTTTGCCCATTTTAGTATGATCTGGACTCCAAGCACGAATATCAAACTTTGCAGGGGCACCATTAAAGCTCACACGGTTGATTTCCTTGGTCCAACCTTTTTCGTTTTCAGAAAGAGTCAACAAGTGCTCTTCGATTTCAAATGTAAATTCTGCCATTTTCTTCTCCTTTTTTAGCTTTCATCTGATTATTCGTAAAATCTTGTAGATTTTAGGAAAATTTTATATAATATTGATATAAAAGAAGGGAGGCCAATATGAGACATAAATTCCAGCAAGTTCTAGGTAAAATACATGACTTTTTAAATGGACATGAAGAACCAGACCAGACTGAAAGCAACTCCCTTACAACCACTATTGAAGAGGCTATCCAGAAACAAACCGCTGTTCACCTTATCTTGTCTGAGACAAGCTTTACAGGTGACATCATCAAATACGATCAGCAAGGACAGCAAATTATCGTGAAAAATTTTGCCAAAAATGTGACCCGTATTATCCGCATAAGCGATATTCAACGCCTGCGATTTGTCCCTTCAACTGTCCAAACAGCCCAAAAAAATAGATTTAAGAAAGAGTGAGATGTAGTTGCTTCATCCCACTCTTTTTCTTAGCGAATTTGTTCAAAATGTAAATGAACAGCGATATGGTCTCCATAACCACTTCTTTCCAAGTCACGTTGTAGACGATAGGAAATGTAGTGTTCTGCAATGGTAATGTAACCTGCACCCAATAAACGATGTTCAACCATAGATTGAATCATACTGATAGTCGCACGTTCCACCTTGGCCTCTTCCAAATCCAAAACCACTTTCTTAGTGACTTGTGCAAGGTTTTGACGCAAATCATCTGTCAATACGTAGACAGTCTGGGCTGCCTTTAAGATAGCTTGGTAAATCTTGTCTGGATTAAATTCAGCAATTTCACCATCACGTTTGATTACTTGCATAGGTATCTCCTTTATTCTTTGTTTTCTTTGATTTCTGCCAGCATTTTTTCTTCTTCTGCTGTCAGTTGATAATGTTCAAGCAAATCTGGTCTGCGCTCGTAGGTTTTCTTTAAACTCTCATACAGGCGCCACTGACGAATCTTTTCATGGTGCCCGCTCATCAGAACATCTGGGACAACCATGCCTCGATAATCATAGGGACGTGTGTACTGGGGGTATTCGAGAAGGCCAGAAGAAAAACTATCATCTTGGTGGCTAGACTCCTTGCCAATCACTTCTGGAATCAGGCGTACCGTAGCATCAATCATGGTCATAGCCGCCAACTCTCCACCAGTCAAGACATAGTCCCCCAGGGAAATCTCATCTGTCACCAAGCTCTTAATACGCTCATCATAACCCTCGTAATGCCCACAGATAAAGATTAGCTCTTCCTCTTGAGCCAAATCCTCAGCATAAGCCTGATCAAACTGCTTTCCAGCTGGATCGAGGAGAATAACGCGCGGATTTTTCTTTTCAATAGCATCAAAGGCATCGAAAATGGGTTGGGCTCGGAGCAACATCCCCTGACCGCCTCCATATGGCTCGTCGTCTACATGGCGGGCCTTTTCAGCATTTTCTCGAAAATTATGATACTGGATATCCAAGAGCCCTTTTTCTCGAGCCTTTCCAACGATTGAGTGCTCCAGTGGAGAAAACATCTCTGGAAAAAGGGTTAAAATATCAATCTTCATCGTCTAACCCTTCTAAGATTTCCACATCGACGCGGTTATTTGGAATATCAACATTGAGAACCACTGGTGGGATATAAGGCAAGAGCAAGTCACGCTTGCCTTTTCGCTTGACCACCCAGACATCGTTAGCACCTGGTTGCAGGATTTCTTTGATGGTTCCAATCAGGTTCTCTCCCTCATAGACTTCCAAACCGATAATCTCGTGATAGTAGAATTCACCATCATCTAAATCGTTTAAATCTTCCTCAGCGACCTTGAGACTGTATCCCTTGTACTTTTCAATAGCATTGATATGGTACATATCTTTGAATTTAATAATGTCAAAGTTCTTCTGTTTACGGTGGCTAGCGATAGTCACTGTTTGGACAAACTGATCTTTTTCATCAAACAAGGTCAGCTCAGATCCTTTTTTAAACCGTTCTTCTGCAAAATCTGTCACAGACAAGACTCGCATCTCACCCTGTAACCCTTGCGTATTGACGATTTTCCCAACATTAAAGTAGTTCATCTTGTCTCCCGTAGTCTATTTCTACCCTTTATTTTATCACGTTCCAAGAATTTTCTCAAGTTGGAGGAAGGGGGCAACATCTCTACTTTCCCTTCAAAAATCCTTCCAAATCACGTTCATGCTGATATTTGATAGCTGCCTTTTTGTCTTTTTCAAAAATGGTCTTGGTTAGATCTATGTCGTTGATGGCCGCAATTGCGACAGTGTAGTGAATAATATCAGCCAGTTCTTTAGCTAGTTCCTCATTTGAGTCCTTGACACCCTCTTTTCGACCAGAGCGACCATTCAAAACTTCGGCTACTTCTCCGACTTCCTCCACTAGCTTGATAAAAAGACCTTCCTCAGTCCGAGACTGCTGGTAATGTTCGAGTAATACTCTTCGAAAATCAAATTCAAACTACGTCAGCTTCACCTTGCCGTACTCCAGTACAGCCTGCGGCTAGCTTCCTAGTTTGCTCTTTGATTTTCATTGAGTATAACTAGTCTTGTAATTGTCTAAACGTTAAATATTTCATATCCTGCTCCTCGCAAAAAAGCGAGACATTCGTCCCGCTCTGCTTATTTTTCATCAATAACGATTCTTACTTTTTTGTCTTCAGTTGGGACAGAGTAGACAATCGTTCTTATCGCAGAAATAGTGCGACCCTTACGACCGATTACACGACCCACATCGCTTTGATCAAGATCCAAATGATATTCCAAAAACTCTGGTGTATCTTCAATCTTGATAGTTAAGGCATCTGGTTGTGAAATCAAGGGTTTCACAATCGCAATAATGAGATTTTCAATCGTATCCATCTGTCAACCTACTTTAAACTTATTTTGAGAATTTAGAATCGTGGAATTTTTTCAATACGCCTTCTTTTGAAAGGATGTTGCGAACTGTATCTGAAGGTTGAGCTCCATCAGCCAACCATGCAAGAACGCGGTCTTCTTTCAAAGTTACTTGGTTTTCAGCAACAAGTGGGTTGTAAGTTCCAACTGTTTCGATGAAACGTCCGTCACGTGGTGAACGTGAATCAGCTACGTTGATACGGTAGAAAGGTTTTTTCTTAGAACCCATACGAGTCAAACGGATTTTAACTGCCATTTTTAAAGTCTCTTTTCTTATTTTTTATTTCGGTGAAATAGCTGAGCTATTTAGCACATGTTCTATTATAGCAGATTTCTGGCAGGTGTCAAGAAAAAAACTTGACAGACTATAAAATTTTTAAACCATTTATAAATTTGTTAGAAGTAGGAAATAAATGTTTGAAAGAGGCTATCAGTGAATACTATTGTAGAAACATTTTATAAAGACCATCAAGTCAAACCCTTCATATCGCCTGAACGAGATTTGGATACTTGGCTCCAAAATCCCAAACCCGTTCCCAAACGAAACATGGAATTATTAACAGATGATTTACTAGCAAGAGATATCCTGCTACTCTGGAGAATCCAGTTTGGCACTTTTACCACCGAAACTTGGTTTACTAAATACTTTGAGTACACTTATAGTATTGATGCCCCTAAGCATCTAAAAACTCTGGTAGAAAAAGGTTATGCTATCATTGAAACAGCTTTTGATTCACTTGACCATCTGAATGCTACCATGAAAATGAATGTTCTGAAAAGCAAGGGAATTACAGGACTTTCTAAAATGAAGGCTGCAGATTTGAACCAAGCCCTTCATGACCATTTTTCAGAAAAGGAATTGGCAAGTCACTTTTCGATTCGTGGCTACAAATTGACTCCAAAGGGAGAGGAAATACTGGAACAGTACCAGGACATTGTCGACCGTCATCCAAAGAAAAATCTCTAAGCAAGCGATTTTTTGATTGTTGACTGTAAAACTGCCTTGTTACTAATATTTGAAATCCCCTTCTTTTTAGGGTACAATGGTAGAAATAAATTTTTGAGAGGAACAGAATGAAAAAACTAGCAACCCTTCTTTTACTATCAACTGTAGCCCTAGCTGGATGTAGCAACATCCAACGCAGTCTGCGTGGTGATGACTATGTAGATTCTAGCTTGGCCGCTGAGGAAAGCTCCAAAGCAGCAGCCCAATCTGCCAAGGAGTTAAACGATGCTTTAACAAACGAAAAGGCCAATTTCCCACAACTATCTAAAGAAGTTACTGAAGATGAAGCCGAGGTGATTCTCCACACGAGCCAAGGTGATATTCGCATTAAGCTCTTCCCTAAACTCGCTCCTCTAGCGGTTGAAAATTTCCTCACTCATGCCAAAGAAGGCTACTATAACGGTATTACCTTCCACCGTGTTATCGATGGCTTTATGGTCCAGACTGGAGATCCAAAAGGGGACGGTACAGGCGGTCAGTCCATCTGGCATGACAAGGATAAGACAAAAGACAAGGGAACTGGTTTTAAAAACGAGATTTCTCCTTATCTTTATAATATCCGTGGTTCACTTTCAATGGCTAATACTGGTCAACCAAACACCAATGGCAGCCAGTTCTTCATCAACCAAAACTCTACAGATACCTCTGCTAAACTCCCTACAAGCAAGTATCCAAAGAAAATCATAGAAGTCTACAAAGAAGGTGGAAACCCTAGTCTAGATGGCAAACACCCCGTATTTGGTCAAGTGATTGACGGTATGGATGTTGTAGATAAAATTGCCAAAGCCGAAAAAGATGAGAAAGACAAACCAACTACTGCTATCACAATCGACAGCATCGAAGTGGTGAAAGACTACGATTTTAAATCTTAAAAACCAAAAAATACAGTATCCGCATTCGATACTGTATTTCTTTTACTCTCATTCTTAAGTTAAACTATTAAAATCCCAGATTTGATCCATCCAGCCTTCATAGAAGTCTGGTTCGTGGCAGACCATAAGGATAGATCCCTTGTATTCTTTGAGAGCACGTTTGAGTTCATCCTTGGCATCCACATCCAAATGGTTGGTCGGCTCGTCCAGCACTAAAACATTGTTTTCACGATTCATCAAGAGACAGAAACGAACCTTGGCTTGTTCCCCACCTGACAAGACCTGAATTTGACTTTCAATATGCTTGGTTGTCAGACCACAACGGGCAAGGGCTGCACGAACTTCTGCTTGGTTGAGAGCTGGAAAGGCATTCCAAACAGCCTCTAGTGGCGTTTGACGATTGCCTCCTTCTACTTCCTGTTCAAAGTAGCCAAGTTCTAGGTAGTCTCCACGTTCCACTTCCCCAGCAATAGGTGGGATAATTCCCAAGAGAGACTTCAAGAGAGTTGTTTTCCCAATACCATTAGCACCGATAATAGCAACCTTTTGATTACGTTCAAAGGTAAGATTTAAAGGCTTGGTCAGAGGACGATCATAACCAATTTGCAAATCCTTGGCTTGGAAAATAAATCGCCCTGGTGTACGAGCCGGTTTGAAATCAAAGGATGGTTTTGGTTTCTCACTTTGCAGTTCGATAATATCCATCTTATCCAATTTCTTCTGACGAGACATGGCCATGTTTCGTGTTGCAACACGCGCTTTGTTTCGAGCCACGAAGTCCTTGAGGTCCGCAATCTCTTTCTGCTGACGTTCGTAGGCTGCCTCTAGCTGAGATTTCTTCATAGCATAGACTTCTTGGAACTGGTAGTAGTCACCAGAATAACGCGTCAGCTGTTGATTCTCCACATGATAGACGATATTGATAACATCATTGAGGAATGGAATATCGTGCGAAATAAGGACAAAGGCATTCTCATAGTTTTGGAGATAGCGCTTAAGCCAGTCAATATGCTCAGCATCCAAGTAGTTGGTCGGCTCGTCCAAAAGCAAGATATCAGGCTTTTCAAGGAGAAGTTTTGCCAAAAGCACCTTGGTTCTTTGTCCACCTGACAAAGAAGTTACATCCGTATCCATTCCAAAGTCCATAACACCAAGAGCACGCGCTACTTCATCAATCTTAGCATCCAAGGTATAGAAATCACGACTCTCCAGACGGTCTTGGAGTTCTCCCACTTCTTCCATGAGAGCATCAACATCCGCTCCATCTTCAGCCATTTCCATATAAAGGTCATTGATGCGAGCTTCTGCTTTGAATAGCTCATCAAAGGCTGTACGGAGAACATCACGTACCGACTGCCCTTCAGCAAGGACAGAGTGTTGGTCTAAGTAGCCAGCAGTCACATATTTGGACCACTCAACCTTCCCTTCATCTGGCAACATCTTACCAGTCACGATGCTCATAAAGGTTGATTTTCCTTCACCATTGGCACCGACCAGGCCGATATGTTCTCCCTTAAGGAGACGGAAGGACACATCTTCAAAAATTGCACGGTCACCAAAACCATGACTCAGATTTTTAACTTCTAAAATACTCATTTTAATTCCTTATCTTGTTTTTATGTAATCGTTTATTAAGTAGCCAAGCGATATAGCCACCCAAGGTATTGGTCCACAAATCATCAATTTCAAAGACGCGATTAAAATCAAAGAAAAAGTCCAAGGCTAACTGCGTACACTCGATTCCAAGACTCACTAGAAAACTAAAAAGAAGGACCTTTTTTGTTTTCCGCAAGTTTGGAAGGAGATAAAGGAGTTGGAAAATAAGAGGAAAAAGCAAGAAGACATTGAGGATATTTTGTAGAAAAATCCAACATAATTGTCCTATGTCACTCACCTCACCCAGTTTCCAGAGAGAATTGAAAGGAGTCAAAAGAAAAACCAGGCGTCCAAGATGCTGAATACCTGGAGTTTCCACCCCCACAGGAGAATGTTCTTGAGGAGTAAAGCAAAAGTAAACGATACAAATACTATAGAAAATGACTCCCCAGACCAAAACATGATTGTAACTCTTCTTCATCATTAAGGATTGACTGCTGCTACTGCTTTCTGGCGGTCACGTTTCATTGTATTGGAACGCAATTGTCCACAAGCTGCATCAATATCTGTTCCGTGCTCTTGACGAACCACACAGTTAACCCCTTTTTTCTTAAGCGTATCATAGAAGGCCAGGACGCGCTCTTTAGGACTACGGCTATATTGGTCATGCTCACTAACTGGGTTGTAAGGAATCAAGTTTACATAAGACAATTTCTTGATGTTCTTGAGCAATTCAGCCAATTCCAAGGCTTGTTCTACACCATCGTTAACTTCATTGAGCATGATATATTCAAAAGTCACACGACGATTAGTTGTCTCAATGTAGTACTCAATAGCAGCGAAAAGTTTTTCAATCGGAAAGGCGCGGTTAATCTTCATAATACTTGAGCGCAACTCATTGTTAGGTGCGTGAAGAGAAACGGCAAGATTGACCTGAACACCCTCATTAGCAAAATCACGAATTTTATGGGCCAAACCTGAGGTTGAAACCGTAATGTGACGAGCACCGATGGCCATTCCCTTGTCATCATTGATAGTACGAACGAAATTCAAGACATTGTTGTAGTTATCAAAGGGCTCACCGATCCCCATGACAACGATATGGCTGACGCGTTCGTCCTGACCACGCTCATCAAAGTATTTCTGAACCAGCATGATTTGCGCTACGATTTCACCGTTATTGAGGTCACGTTGTTTCTTAATCAAACCAGAAGCACAGAAGGTACAACCGATATTACAGCCGACCTGAGTGGTCACACAGACTGACAAACCATAGTGTTGACGCATGAGTACTGTCTCAATCAACATACCATCTGGCAATTCAAAAAGATATTTAACTGTCCCATCAGCAGACTCTTGAACGATACGTTGTTTCAAGGGATTGACCACAAACTGGTCATTAAGCTTAGCAATCAAATCCTTGGAAAGGTTGGTCATTTCTTCAAATGACTGGACACGTTTACGGTAAAGCCATTCCCAGATTTGATCTGCACGGAATTTCTTTTCTCCTTGCTCCAAAACCCATTCCTGCATGGTTTGACGTGTTAAACTATAAATTGACGGTTTCATTTCTTCTCCTTATTCTATACTCACTTCTGACGAATGACAAAATGACGTTGCCCCTTGTCCTCTTTCTGAGAATGCTGGTCCTTCTGACGACGTCTATTTTTCTTATCTGCATTCGGTTTTCGTTTGGTTTGAACCGGTTTCTTTCCTTTTCTAGAAGGCTGCTCTTCTTCCTTTTTACGCATTTTCTTGTCAAATGATGCTCGCTTAGGGGCTTCATTTTCTAAGACAAAATAGGCACAACCATAACTACAATACTCTAAAAGATAGTCTTGTAAACGACTGATTTTTTCAAGTTTTTCATCTGTTCGGTCATCCTTGTAAAAACCTCGTAGGCGAAGCTGTTCGTTGCTCCAGTCTCCCACGATATAATCAAACTTGGTTAAGACTTCTGAAAAACGCTGATTAAAAGCCGTCACATCAAAGGCATCCTTGATATTTTCCACCAAGGAAAAAGCTATCCCTTCCGTTTCTACCTTGTCCCCGTGTAAATGGAACTCAGGACCAGGAAACTTGTTATAGTTGTATAATTCAGGTGCAATTTCTTTTCGCATAGATATCCTTTTTCCACGATTACTTAATACTTTATTCTACCATAATTTCTAGCAGTTAGCACGTTTCTCATAAAAATGAAAAAAGTCTGACGATTTTGTCAGACCAAAATAATATAACCTTAAAAAGAGAAGAACAATTCTTCCCTCCAACTATCATTATTTAGCAGCTGCGTACAATTCATCTACTTTGTTCCAGTTGATTACTGAGAAGAAAGCTTTGATGTAGTCAGGACGCACGTTGCGGTATTTCACGTAGTAAGCATGTTCCCAAACGTCCAAGCCCAAGATTGGTTTTTTACCTTCTGAGATTGGTGTGTCTTGGTTTGCTGTTGAAGTCACTTCAAGTTTACCTTCTTTGTTGACAACCAACCATGCCCATCCAGAACCGAAACGAGTTGTTGCTGCTGCAGTGAAAGCTGCTTGGAACTCTTCAAATGAACCAAATGTTGCATCGATTGCTGCTGCCAGTTCTGCTGATGGAGCTGTTTTTTCAGGAGTCATCAATTCCCAGAAAAGAGCGTGGTTCAAGTGTCCACCACCATTGTTGATAAGCGCTTGACGGATATCAGCTGGGATTGATTCTACATCAGCAAGCAAAGTTTCAAGGTCTTCACCGATTTCAGGGTGTTTTTCAAGAGCTGCATTAGCATTGTTGACATAAGTTTGATGGTGTTTGTCATGGTGCAAGTGCATTGTTTCCGCATCGATGTATGGTTCCAAAGCGTCGTATGCATATGGAAGATCTGGTAAGATAATAGCCATCTGTAATACCTCTTTTTCTTTCTATATGAAAATGATAACGCAAACATTCACTTTTTTCAAGTTTTTTGCTTATAGATGAAGAAATCACTGAATACTTTCTAATAAAATAAGCAAATCAGCAAGAAACCCACGACAAGATAATCCTGACGCGGGTTAAAAAGTTTTTCAAATAGGGTTATTTACCTGACTAGCAATCTGTAAGAGTGCCTTTTCAAAAAGGAAACCTTTTTCATAAAGTCCTGTCTTAATCTGATAGTCTGTCTCAATCAAATAGGAAATAGCTTGCTTCAAAAAGCTCAAGGAAAGTCCTCGTGAATCCCTCAACGCAAACTTGATTTGATAGGGATTGGGATTGCGTCCCAGATAACTACCTAAACTACTTGCAATCTGTGATTCTGTTTGCCCAGACTCCGACAAAATCTTCACCTGAGTAAAAGTCCGAAATTGTCCTAGCATGACTGCAATCAGTTTGATTTCATCTTCACCTTGCAAGGTCAAGTCTCTAACCAAATCGCGCGCCTGGTCCATCTTTTTAGTCAGAATAAACTGAGTTAAATCAAAAATATTGTCCTGTAAGGTCTTGGGAATTGCGTTAACAATATCCTCTTCTTCGATAACAGAATCTGCCTTATAGGACTGTAAAAAGAGGAGATTTTTCTGGATTTCACTAAATTGGAAACCAGACTTGATAAGTAGATTTTCAAAGGATTGCCCCGCAAACTGCAGACCTTGTTTCTGGCTCCACTTTTGGAAATACTGGCGCAATTCTTGTTCTTTGGCTTCTACTGCATCAAAGACCTTGGCATCACGCTTAAGTAATTTAACCAACCGTCTTTTGCTATCCAGCTTTCCTTCTGCAAATATTATCAACTTGGTTGTTGGCGAAGGATTGTCAAGGTATTCCTCAAACGACTTAAGCTCATCATCTGTCAAAAAGCGCTTTTTAGCAGTCGTGATATCGACAAAATGATCCAATATCACGATTTTATCATCCGCAAAGAAAGGAAGACTGACTAACTCCAGTTCCACATCCTTGTAAACTACTTCTTTCATATCAAAGTAGGCAAAGTTGAGGTCAGCAGAATCATAGCCAATCTGTTTCAACACTTGACTTTTCATCACTTCAAACTGGCCCTGATCTGTCCCAGTAAATAGGCTCAGGTTAGATAAATTTGCTAGAGTCAGTTTTTGACTCTCTTCAATAGCTAGCATCTTCTCTCCTTTCTTCTGATTTTTCGATTGAATTTAGTCAATATAGCGCAATTTCCCACGAAAATCTTCTAGGCTCTCGTACCCTTTTTCCGCCATGATTGCTTTCAGTTCATTAGTAATGCGTTCAAAGGCACCGAAACCTTCTTTGTGAAGGGTGGTTCCCACCTGCACCATACTTGCTCCACAGAGGATATGTTCAAAGGCATCACGACCAGTCAAAACGCCACCTGTTCCGATGATTTGGATTTGAGGATTAAGACGTTGGTAGAAGGCGTGAACATTAGCTAAAGCAGTTGGTTTGATATACTCGCCACCAATGCCACCGAAACCATTCTTTGGTCGAATAACAACAGACTCATCTTCTATATAT
Organism: Streptococcus sp. 5346; assembly: GCF_013277455.1. Lineage (GTDB taxonomy): Bacteria > Bacillota > Bacilli > Lactobacillales > Streptococcaceae > Streptococcus. The sequence goes on along the minus strand of NZ_VMMY01000003.1, from coordinate 66,622 downwards.
AGGCCGTTTCCGATTGAGTTGACGCAGTTGACAAACTTAAGAGGATACTTATTGAAAATAGCTGCCGCTTGGTCAAAGTGAACAATGTCAAAATATGGTGGCAATTTAATTCCAAGAGGTTTGGTGAAGTAGGAAAATACTTCTGCCAAAATCCGGTCTGTTGTCTCAAAATCATAGGCAATCTGAGGTTTTCCTGGAACATTTGGACAGGAGAGGTTTAGCTCAGTCAGACCACGAAACTCACTCTCTTGGACTTTTTTCAGGATAGTATGGGTTTCCTCTGGAGACATGCCAACTAGAGATAAGAAGAAAGTCCGGTTTGGCTCTTTTTCCTGCAAATCCAAAAGATAATCCAGATAGTAGTCTAAGCCCTTATTCGGCAAGCCCATAGAGTTGATAGAACCAAGTGGAACATCTTGATAGCGTGGCTCAGGATTTCCCTGACGAAATTCCAAGGTCGCTGTCTTAGTGACAAAGGTTCCTGCCGCTGAGTTTTTAACGCCCTCTAACTCTGCTATCGTCATACAAGCCACACCTGCTGCATTCATCAAGCAATTGTCAAACTCAAAACCAGCAATTTGTGCTTTCGTTGATACCATGATTCTAATCCTCCAGATTCCTTTTATTGCTAATATTATACCACAAGTGAAAAACGTCCACAAATACTTATCGTTACTTGTTAATAGTTAAGTTTTTACTTGTTTTTCTTTAAAATGATTTTCATTAATTACCCTATTTTTTAAATTCGTATTCATCTTTATTTTCATTTCCATGCTAATCTTTGTCCGCATAGTTGAGAAGGTTTCAATTTAAAATTCTACTAGATTACAAAAGAATCAGTGATTAATTGCACTGTTTTTATTTTTTACAAAACGCTTTATAAATCTATTTGTTGAAGTTAACGAATCAATTTTCAGAGTAAATAAAAAATCGCAAGCCTGAGCCTGCGGTGGGGATAATCTTTTTTGAAATTTTGAAACAAAAAAGGAGCATTTAAGCTCCCTCCTTTGAAATAACGGACACTTGGCTGGTCGGTGTACCCAGCATCTCAGATACCTTTTTCAAGGTGCGGCAGGAACCTTTCTGCCCTCAAATGTCTTTCGTTAACGTTATTCTAGCACTATCTACTTTTTTTGTCAAGCTTTCTCAATCTACCAGACTTGATACGACTTTGTAACTTGAAATCTTGTAAACGATACATGGTAGGAACATAAAAGAAATCGCCACTTTTATGTAACTTAATCGCAACAAGAACATTATTATCAAATCTTTTTACATATTCAAAACTGGTGTCTTTCTCTCGTGGATTGATGCCGACGAAATCTGGGTTCCTTAGTATGAGCTCCAGGTCTTCAATATGATGAATCACATCATTGTGATGGCGTTTTATCATATGGCTTCTCAAACCGTCTTTGTTAACCTTTATATCACTCGCTTTAAGAACAATATCAAAAATTTCTTTTACTTCATCGTTAACCTGACCGATTTTTTCATGATCCATCATTTCCTCCGTTATTTCATAATTATTATATCACATTTTATTTTGTCATAATGAGTCCATTTGACTCTACTGTGAAGTCTGCTTCATCTTTCGTTGTTCAATCTGGTTTGAGGTAGTATCAACCTTGACCTATACTGACAAAAGCATTTGAAACCATATTTTCAGATTTTCTCTTTGAGAAAGATATTTACAAGAAAAAGGTTCGTTTTTTATCTATTTTCAAAAAATCCCAAAAACTAAATTGAAAGAATTTTTAGAAAATTTTTGTTTTTCTCTTTACAGTTAAAAAAAATTCTGCTATAATGACACACATAATTAAATTAGAATTTAAGGAGAACGATATGACATCTGCTAAAGAATATATCCAAAGCGTGTTTGAAACTGTAAAAGCTCGTAACGGGCACGAGGCTGAATTCCTCCAAGCTGTTGAAGAATTTTTCAACACTTTGGAACCTGTATTTGAAAAACACCCTGAGTATATCGAAGAAAATATCTTGGCACGTATTACTGAGCCTGAGCGCGTGATTTCTTTCCGTGTTCCTTGGGTTGACCGTGATGGAAACATTCAAGTAAACCGTGGTTACCGTGTTCAATTCAACTCAGCTGTTGGACCATACAAAGGCGGACTTCGTTTCCACCCAACTGTTAACCAAGGGATTTTGAAATTCCTAGGATTTGAACAAATCTTCAAAAACGTCTTGACTGGACTTCCTATCGGTGGAGGTAAAGGTGGATCAGACTTCGATCCTAAAGGTAAAACAGATGCTGAAGTGATGCGCTTCTGCCAAAGCTTCATGACTGAATTGCAAAAACACATCGGACCATCACTTGACGTACCTGCTGGTGATATCGGTGTTGGTGGACGTGAGATTGGTTACCTTTACGGTCAATACAAACGCCTTAACCAATTTGATGCTGGTGTCTTGACTGGTAAACCTCTTGGATTTGGTGGTAGCTTGATTCGTCCAGAAGCAACTGGTTACGGTTTGGTTTACTATACTGAAGAAATGCTCAAAGCAAATGGTAACAGCTTTGCTGGTAAAAAAGTGGTTATTTCAGGTTCTGGTAACGTTGCTCAGTACGCGCTTCAAAAAGCAACCGAACTTGGTGCAACAGTTATCTCTGTATCTGACTCAAATGGTTATGTCATCGATGAAAATGGTATCGACTTCGATCTTTTGGTCGATGTTAAAGAAAAACGTCGCGCTCGTTTGACTGAGTATGCAGCTGAGAAAGCAACTGCTACTTATCATGAAGGTTCTGTATGGACTTACGCTGGAAACTATGATATCGCTCTTCCATGTGCTACTCAAAACGAAATCAACGGTGAAGCAGCTAAACGTTTGGTTGCTCAAGGAGTTATCTGTGTCTCTGAAGGTGCCAACATGCCAAGCGACCTTGATGCCATCAAAGTTTACAAAGAAAATGGTATCTTCTACGGACCTGCCAAAGCTGCCAATGCCGGTGGTGTAGCCGTTTCAGCCCTTGAAATGAGCCAAAACAGCCTTCGCCTCTCATGGACTCGTGAAGAAGTTGATGGACGTCTCAAAGATATCATGACAAACATCTTCAACACAGCTAAAACAACTTCAGAAACATATGGTCTTGATAAAGACTACCTCGCAGGAGCTAACATTGCTGCCTTTGAAAATGTAGCAAACGCTATGATTGCACAAGGTATTGTTTAAGATTTATTTGCTCAATCCTCAATCACTACGATTGGGGATTTTTATACTGAGTTAAACAATTTGTATAGTTACTTATTCCCTTTTTTACCCCATGGAACATAAGAAGAAAAACCGCTACTCCCAAGAATAGCGGTTTAATCATGTTTTTAAGCTACTAATGTAGTCGCTCTATTATTTACGATTTACTAATCCTAAATCTAGATTAGTAGAAACATTTTCATTATCTAACAAACCAAAATTTTGAAAAAGATATCCTGATACTGTCAATCATAACCACCCGTCAAACGGGTGGTTTGAACCAGGGCTATAAGCCCAAATTACCAGCCAGCGCCTAAAGACGCTGGCTTTCACGTTGTTCAAGCCTTATTGCTCTTGACTCGTCACTTGCCTCTTAAAGAGGCTTTAATATTACTTACCACTATCCCTAAAGGGATCCTCATATTCTTTTACACTCAATTTATCTAGTGTTATATCATGCTTTTCCTGTTCTTGAATATATTTCTTAATTGTGGCTTCATTGAGTCCCACCGTACTCACATAATAACCTTCCGCCCAAAAATGCCGATTCCCAAACTTGTACTTGAGATTGGCGTGTTTGTCAAACATCATGAGTGCACTTTTTCCTTTTAAATAACCCATGAAACTCGAAACACTTATCCTTGGTGGAATACTTACTAACATGTGTACATGGTCTGGCATTAAGTGACCCTCGATAATTTCAACTCCTTTATAACTACACAAGCGATGAAATATTTCGCCTAAACTACTTCGATATTGATTATAGATAACTTTTCGTCTATACTTAGGGGTGAACACAATGTGATACTTACAATGCCACTTTGTGTGCGATAAACTATGAGCCTTTTGTGCCATATTTTTCTCCTTTCGCTTTACAATTGGCTTGAACACCTTTATTGTATCGCGTTCGGAGTTTTTTTGGTATAACCTTCGACGCGCACCCGCATAGCGGGTGGTTTTTTTGTCTCGCACCTAACGGAGCGAGACGGACTAATAGTCACATAAAAAGAAAAACCCTGCCAAATTAATTTTTGGTAGGGTTTTTGGTAGGAAACTAAATTAATTTATCAGTTTCTAAAATGTGTTCACGATTCTAAAAGGCTGATACTATAGTATTCCGATTTCTAATTGGTATATGCCTCTTATTTAAGAGTAACTGAAGCTCCAGCTTCTTCCAATTTAGCTTTGATTTCTTCAGCTTCTGCAGTTGCAACGCCTTCTTTAACAAGTGCTGGTGCACCATCAACAAGTTCTTTAGCTTCTTTAAGACCAAGACCTGTGATTTCACGTACAACTTTGATAACGCCAACTTTTTTGTCGCCTGCAGATGTCAATTCAACGTCGAATGAATCTTTAGCAGCACCAGCATCAGCAGCACCAGCTGCAGCAACAGCTACAGGAGCAGCTGCAGTTACACCAAATTCTTCTTCGATAGCTTTTACAAGGTCGTTCAATTCAAGGATTGAAGCTTCTTTAATTTCAGCAATAATGTTTTCAATGTTCAATGCCATTGTTATTTCCTCCAAATATGTTTTTAAATTTATAATAGATTTTCGTAGCTAGGCTACGCTGCGTAGCTTAAGATTAAGCTGCGTCTTCTTTGTTGTCTGCAACCGCTTTGACTGCAAGAGCAACGTTGCGCACTGGCGCTTGAAGTACAGAAAGGAGCATAGAAAGAAGTCCTTCGCGGTTTGGAAGAGTTGCAAGTGCAAGAATCTCTTCTTTAGATGCGACAGCGCCTTCGATTGCACCACCTTTGATTTCAAGTGCTTCAGCGTTTTTAGAAAAGTCGTTCAAGATTTTCGCTGGTGCGATAACATCTTCGTTAGAAAATGCTACTGCAGATGGTCCAACGAATACAGATGCAAGATCTTCAAGACCAGCTTTTTCAGCTGCACGACGCAAGATTGAGTTTTTAATCACTTTATACTCAACTTCGCTTCCACGAAGCTCACGACGAAGAACTGTATCTTGCTCAACTGTCAAACCACGAGCGTCAACAACGACGATAGATGCAGCAGCTTTCATTTTTTCAGCTACTACGTCAACTAGTTCCGCTTTTTTAGCAATAATTGCTTCACTCATTAGTGTGTTCACCTCCGTTATTATTTTGCTTGGGGAAATTTTTCAAAAGAAAAACGCGCCCAAACCTAGACACGAAAGTACAATACGCTTCTTTTTACATGATACGTTTTGTCCTCGGTAGGATATTTATGAGTCGAGCTCCCCTACTGTCTTAGGCAGTTTTTTCAAACCGTATATAAGTATAGCATAGTCAAAAAAAGAATGCAAGATTTTTGCAAACTTTTTTTAAAATTTTTCGTGATTTTTCTTTTAAAGTTCTACTGTTAGGACTTGACCTTGATTAACAACCTGTTCTCCTGCAATATAGACATCATCAACATCACTGGATTTGACTGCATAAACCAGGTGAGAAAGCATATTTTCCTGAGGTTGAAGATGGATTTTCCCTTGTGGTTGGATGACCAGAAAATCTGCTTGCTTGCCGACTTCCAAACTTCCTATCTGTTCGTCCATTCCAAGAACCTTAGCACCTTCTATCGTTAGAGCTTTGAGAGCTGTTTCGATAGGGAATTGGCTGGCATCCCCACTTTTCATCTTCTGAAGAAGGGCTGCAGTCCGTCCTTCCTCAAACATATCAAGGTTGTTGTTGGAAGCTACCGAGTCAGTGGCAATTCCGACTGCTACTCCCGCTTTTTGGAGCTGGATAATTGGAGCAATTCCTGAGGCCAGTTTGAGGTTACTGATAGGATTGTGGGCAATAGACACTTGAGAGGTTGTCAAGCGTTCAATTTCTCTCTCGTCTAGTTCGACCCCATGAGCAAAGACAGACGGATGCTCTAAGTAACCCAGTTCTTCTAAAAAGGCGAGGGGGCGTTTGCCGTATCGTTTCAGGATAATGCCTGACTCCTCCTTGGTCTCCGCCACGTGGATATGGATTGGAATAGCAAGCTCTTTTGCCATGTCTATGCTTTCTTCTAGCAAGTCTCTACTACAGCTGTAGGGAGAATGTGGGGCTACCATCACCTTGAAATTTGGATTTTTATATCCAATAATTTCTTCAATGATTGCTCGAGTTCTGCTTATAGTTTCAGCAGTTGTCTCTGCCTCTGAAGAAAAGAGGGTCGGTGAGAAATAACAACGCATCTTGGAAGTTTTCACTGCCTGATAAATCCGCTCAATATCCACACCATTGGGATTATACATATCGTTGAAGGTTGTTGTTCCTGACTGGAGCATCTCTGTCAGAGCTTCTTTGACCGCCTTAGTGGTCATGTCGGGAGTAAATCCTGCTTCTGCAGGCCAGATATAATCATTGAGCCATTCATGGAGATTGCTATCATCTCGAATCCCTCTCAAGCCTGTCATTGCAGAGTGGGTATGGCAATTAACCAAACCAGGCATAATCCAGACTCCCTGATAGTCTATAATCTGCTCAGCTTGCTCTAAAATCTCTGACTTCTCTTGACCAACATAGACGATTTGAGAATCCTTAACTGCTAAGATTCCATTCAGATAAACATGGAAATCTTGATCACAAGTCACGATATTTACATGCTGAAAGACTTTCATTGTTTTTCTCCTTCTAAGGCCTTGATTTTTTTCTAGCTATTGTAACAAAAAAGTCACCCGAAGGCAACTTTTTTCGTTCATAAGATTTTAAAATAGAAAGGCTTATTCAGAGCTAAAAGCGGCAGCTTGCTGCATTTGGTAATACTTGCCTTTTCTAGCCATGAGGTCCTGATGATTACCATGCTCCACAATGTCGCCATCCACCAAGACTAGAATCATATCCGCATCCTGAATGGTTGACAAGCGGTGGGCAATGATAAAGCTTGTACGCCCCTTCATGAGTTTTGCAAAGGCATCCTGAACCAATACTTCTGTCCGTGTATCAATGGAGGAAGTCGCCTCGTCTAAGATAAGAATCTTTGGAATAGCCAGAAAGACTCGAGCAATAGTCAAAAGCTGGGCCTGACCAACAGAGAGTGATTCACCCGCATTTTCCAGTTTGGTATCATAGCCCTGCGGCAGTTGTTGGATAAAGAAATCTGCATTAGCTGCTTTTGCAGCAGCAATCACTTGCTCTCGACTGGCTTCAGGATTGCCAAAGGCAATATTGTCATGAATGGTTCCTTGCTTGAGCCAGGTTTCTTGGAGCACCATGCCAAACTGCTGTCTCAATGATGCTCGGGTATAGTCGTAAATGGAACGACCGTCCAGCAAGATATCTCCCGAGTTAATGGGGTAAAATCGCATAAGGAGATTGATAAGAGTTGATTTCCCAGCACCTGTCGGACCAACGATGGCCACCTTGCTACCAGCTGGAATATCAATAGATAAATCCTTAATCAAAATCTTTTCAGGATGGTAGCCAAAAGAGACATGTTTAAAGGAAATAGCTCCCTTAACTTGGTTACTAGTCAAGACTTCCTTGCCACTTTCAGCCACCTCAGGACTCCCTAAGACAGCATAAACACGCTCTGCGCAAGCGAGAGCACTTTGCAGCTCAGCTAGCACTGAAGAAATATCGTTAAAGGGCTTGGTGTACTGTTGAACATAGTTCAAAAAAGTCACTAAACGGCCGATGGTCAAGGTAGAGCCTATCATGATACGATAAGCTCCCACTCCAGCTAGAAGGGCATAAATAAGCGCATTGACAAAGCGAGTCGAAGGATTGACCGTTGAAGAATAAAAGATAGCTGACTGAGAATAACCTGCATAGTTGTCATTAGCCTCACGCAGCCTTTGGATAAATTCTGCCTGAGCATTAAATGACTGGATAATGGTTTGCTGGCTAAGAGATTCTTCAATCAACTGAGTCTGAATCCCCCTTGTCTCTGTTTGCTTTTGGAAGAGATGATAGGATCGTTTGGCAATGAAGCGTGAAATCACCATGGATAGTGGAGTCAACAGCAAGACCAAGAGGGTCATGAGGAGGTGAATTTGCAGCATGGCTAGAATACTAACCAAAATCATCAAGACACCAATAAAAAATTGGTTAAAAATCATGGTCAAGCCAGCTGCCAACTGTTCTATGTCTGTGGTCACACGACTGACCATTTCTCCACTGCTCTGCCGATCCACAAAAGCAATCGGTAAACGATGGAGCTTATGGATGATTCTCTCTCGCAAGTCTCTGGTATAAGAGAAGATTAGGCGATTATAGAGAAGAGGATTGGCCCATTGTACCAGAGTATTTCCTATGACTACCAAGAGCATCTGGAGAAAAATCTGCCAAAAAACTGGTGAAGAACCAGCCACCAGGACTTGATCAATGACCTGCCCAATCAAGATAGGTAGGTAAATCGATAAGCCAACCTGGGCAATAGTTCCTAGAAAGGCTAGGAAAAGGAGGAAGGGATGGCTTGCTAAATCTTTTGCCAAGCGTGTGAGCGTCTGGTTTGCAGTTTGTCGTCTCATACTAGTCCTCCTTACCATGTTGGGATGCATTGATTTCGCGATAGACTTGACTAGTTTGCATCAATTCCTCGTGCTTGCCAACAGCTAGTAACTCACCTTTTTCCAAGAGGAGAATCTGGTCAGCCATCTGAAGCGTCGAGGTTCGTTGAGAAATCAAGATTAAGCTCGTGTCTGGTAAATTTTCTCGGATAGCTCTCAAGAGCTTGGACTCGGTAATGGTGTCGAGGGCCGAAGTTGCATCATCTAGGATGAGAAACGGAGCCTGGCGCAAGACTGCTCGTGCGATAGACAGCCTTTGTTTTTGACCGCCCGAGAAATTTCGCCCTCCTGCCTCAACTAGGACATCCAAGAGTCCTTCCTTATCACTGACAAAATCCTTAGCTTGCGCAATCTCCAAGGCTTGCCAGAGTTCTTGGTCAGATACTTCTTGATTTAAACCCAAAGTCAAGTTGGAACGAATAGTTCCTTTAAAGAGTTCGACCTTTTGGGGCACATAGGCAATCCAAGACCGCCACTGCTCAAGATTACGAGGACTAGATCCATCTCGATAAAGGTCAATGCTTCCCTCGTCTGCTGGGTAAAGTCCAAGGAGGACTTGCACCAAGCTTGATTTACCAGAACCTGTTCCCCCAATGATACCAAGGATTTGCCCTTGCTTCATATCAAAGGAAATGTCTCTCAGAGAAGGCTGGGCCGCATCAGGATAGGTAAAGGTCAGTTCTTGAACTTGTAAAACCTGATTGCTGGTAACTTGCTTTTTCTCTAATTCTGAATGGATGTCTTCTGGAGCCTCAGCAAAGACTTCCTCAATTCGCTTGGCTGAGATGTAGGACTGGTTGAGAGAATTGATCAGCATAGCTAGTTTGACCAATTCCACCAAAATCTGTAGGAGATAGTTGATAAGGGCAATGAGAGCACCTTGACTGAGCAATCCTCCTTGAATAGAAACATATCCCTGCCAGATAATAACGAGGAGAGTTCCATTAACAATCAGATAGGTCAGGGGTGTTAATAAACTGGACCAGAAACCTGTTTTTTCTTGTAATCTTGCATAAACTTGGTTAAGGGTTTGAAAAACCTGTAACTCTCGTTTTTCCTGACCAAAAGCACGGATAACTCGCATTCCTTGTAATTGCTGGCGCGTTTCTTGAACCAGTTGGTCCGTTTTCTTTCTGAGAACACTGTAGAGAGGATTAACCAGTCTAGAGAGTCCTACAATAACAATGGTCAAAATGACAACCATGACCAAAAACCAAAAAGTCAGCTCAGCTGAGATTCGATAGGCCATAAAGATAGCCCCAAAAACGATAATAGGCGCTCGCAAAAAGAGACGCAGGAATTGATTGATACCAGTCTGAATCTGGTAGGTATCCGAAGTCAAGCGAGTGACTAAGCTAGAAGTGGTCAAACGATCTCTGCTGTCCTTGGGCAAGGAAAGAATATGACGATAGAGATCATCTGTCAGTCCTTTGGCAAATCCAACAGCAGCCTTAGCTGAGTAGAACTGGGCTATTAAGGCCACTACAACACCAATTACTGCAAAAATAAGGAGCAGGCCAATCTGCATCCAGAGATGACCTTGATTTTTCTGGGGCAAGGATTGGTCAACAATCCCAGCAATCACCATGGGAACCAAGAGCTCAAACACAGCTTCTAACAGCTTGAACAAGGGTGCTAAAATCGATTCCTTGATGTAGGGTTTAAAGTAAGATAATAGGTGTTTCATAAATCCCTTCTATTCGTATTCTGGAAATGAAGAAAGTGGGAAGCACCCACCCTCTCTGTTCTATTTGTTTAAGTAAGGCAATAGATAGCCATATCCTGCTTCTTCCATCTCATTCTGGGCCACAAAGCGCAAGGAAGCAGAATTAATACAGTAACGAAGTCCACCTAACTCCCGAGGGCCATCTGTGAAAACATGACCCAAGTGAGCGTTTCCTGACCGAGAACGAACCTCGATTCGCTCCATTCCATGACTCAGGTCCTTGTAATAATGAATCAATTCCTTGGAAATCGGACGGCTAAAACTTGGCCAACCACATCCTGAGGCAAACTTATCCTTGGCAAAAAAGAGTGGCTCACCTGTCGTGATGTCTACATAAATTCCCTCTTCAAAGGTTTGGTCATAGGCATTGGTAAATGGAGCCTCTGTAGCAGCTTCTTGGGTAACACGATAGGACTCTTCAGTTAAGCTTTCCTTTAACACCTCTTGACTAGGCTTTTCATAGTTAGAGGCATCAATCAATGGCTTATCAGCATCGGTCACATCGATATGACAGTAACCTGAAGGATTCTTCTTAAGATAGTCTTGGTGGTAATCTTCAGCCAGAATATAGTGGCGAAGTTTCTCCACTTCTACTGCAATCTTTCGACCTAGCATGCGCTCCTGCTCCTGCACCACTGTGAAGATAGCTGGCAAGTCTGCTTCGTCCTGGTAATATATACCAGTCCGATACTGACGTCCACGGTCATTTCCTTGTTGATTGACTGATAATGGATCAATAACACGGAAATAATAAAGTAAAATCTCTCTGAGTGACACTGCTTTCTCATCGTAAATCACTTGAACCGTTTCTGCATGGTCTGTTTCCTTTAGCAACTGGTAATTGGTCGTTTCAACTTGTCCATTAGCGTAGCCAACACTGGTTGCTAGCACTCCAGAAATTCGTGAAAAATACTCCTCTAAGCCCCAAAAACAACCACCTGCTAGATAAATTTCTGCCATCTTTATTTCTCCTTTATCACGTTTTTAACTAATACTCTTCGAAAATCTCTTCAAACCACGTCAGCTTACATCTGCAACCTCAAAACACTGTTTTGAGTAGCCTGCGGCTAGCTTCCTAGTTTGCTCTTTGATTTTCTTTGAGTATAAACCTCTTTTCAAAAAAAGGATAGGAAGCCCTCTGGTCGAGAGTTTCCCCATCCTATCTTCTATTCTTTATTTTGCTTGGACACGGACACCTTGGGTATCAACTTTCAAATCATGCAGTTTGCCTTTGAAGAGTTGCTTTTCCAATTCTGCCTTAATGGCTGGCATCTTGTCATGAGAGGCCAAGACCATAACTGTCGGTCCGGCACCAGAGAGATAGGTCGCATAGGCACCATTCTCTTTGGCTACTTGCTTAATCGTCGCGAATTCTCTCACCAAGTCCTGACGGTAACGTTCGTGGAAGAGGTCTCCCTCGATTGCTTGCCCAGCTGTCACCATATCTCCTGCTAACAAAGCCGCAACCGCCACATTGGCGATAGAACTAGCCGTAACAGCTTCCTTGTAAGACAATTTCTTAGGCAAGACGCCACGGCTGTCTCGAGTACGCAATTCATAGTTTGGAATATAGGCTAGAAAATCACACTCTGGGAAGTCTGCTACGATAGCAGAAACTTGTCCATCAACAGAGCTTGCAATAACGAGATTACCATAAATAGCTGGAGCCACATTGTCAGGATGTCCTTCAATCTTGGTCGCCAACTGCAATTTTTCATGGTCTGACAAGTTGAGCTGACCCAGTTGGTTGGCTAGTTCAATCCCAGCAACAATAACCGAGCTGGAAGAACCCAAACCACGCGCCAAGGGAACATCACTGGTCATTTTCAAACGTCTTGGTTGCAAGTCTGGAACAATTTGCAAAGCAATTTTGAGCAAGAGATTACGCTCATCGTGGGGAATCCATTTGCCAATCTGGTGTTCAATCAGCCACTCATCTCGTTCTTCGTAGACCTCGATTTGAAGATACTTGGTTACAGCTACACCGACCGAGTCAAAACCTGGCCCGATATTAGCACTGGTTGCAGGTACAATAATCTTCATCTTATTCTCCTAGCACCTTGAAGGTATTCAAGAGGTCGAATTCTGAAACCTTCTTCAATTCAGCTGAGACATTTTCAAGCTGGGCTTTATTAATCTTGTGTGTAATGATCACAACACGCGCCTTATCACCTTCTTTGCCATCTTGGAGGATTTGCTTGAAGGAAATATCTTGAGCATTGAAGATTTCAGCCAATTTCAAGACCTGACCTTTTGAGTCTGGAGCCAAGATTGAGAAGTAGTAATTTGCTTTAATATCTTCTGGATTAGCTAAGACCAAATCACGGCTATATTCGTTGAAGTCTTTGCCAATGGTACCATCATTTAAGCGACGAACGATACGGACAATATCTGCTACAACACTTGTTGCAGTTGGTTTTTGACCAGCACCTGGTCCATAGTACATAGACTCACCAATACCGATAGATTCTACAAAGACAGCGTTCATTACGCCATTCACACTAGCAAGTGGGTGTGCTTTAGGAAGGAAGGTCGGCGTTACTTCTGCAGCAATACCTGAAGCAGTTTCCTCGATAGAACCAACCAATTTCACTACATAACCAAGGTCTTGGGCTACAGCTACGTCTTCTGGTGTGATATTGCGAATTCCCTTGTGGGCCACATCGTCAAATGCAACCTTCATACCAAAGGCAAATTGACTCAAAATAACCATCTTGTAGGCTGCATCGATCCCATCTACGTCATTTGTCGGATCGCTTTCTGCAAAACCAAGTCTTTGCGCTTCCGCAAGAGCATCATCGTAAGACCAGCCTTCTTCCACCATCTTTGTCATCATGAAGTTGGACGTTCCGTTAACTACTCCAAGTACGCGCGTGATTTTATCAGAAGCCAAGGAATTTGCTAGAGTACGAAGAATTGGAATCCCTCCAGCTACTGCTGCTTCGTAGTAAAGTGCTACCTTGTTAGCTTTAGCGATTTCTAACAATTCTGCACCATGGACAGCCAAAAGGTCCTTGTTAGCAGTAACAACGTGTTTGCCAGCCTCCAAGGCACGAGTGATAAAGGTTTTAGCTGGTTCGATACGCCCCATCAATTCCACTACAATCGTAATGTCTTGGTCTGATAAAATATCATCCACATTGGTTACAAAGTTAAAGTCATTCCCTGTAGCAAGCAAGCGATTCTTTTCATCTTCATCCTTGACCAATACCTTAGCAACTTCAATCTCTGAATGTGCTGATTGATTGATTTTTTCTCCATTTTCCTTTAGGAGGAAAGGCACACCACTTGCAACGGTACCAAATCCTAGTAAAGCAATTTTAACTGTCATGTTTGTCTCCTCGAAATTTTCTAATATAGCCATTATAACAGAATTTTGTGAAAATTCCTATTATAGTAAATCACTATTTCAGTATAAAAAGAAAAAACGAATCAGACGATTCGCTCTTCTCAAAATCTAGAAAAAGCTTTCCAGAAATGATTATCCGATTTTTTGCAGATTAAGCACTGCATCGTGATTCATCAAGACTTGGCCATACTCCTGCAAGACTGAGCGACTGATGTCGCTATCGTCCGCAAACTCGCGCATACGGGCCAACAGCCAAGCTGGATATGGACTTGGATGATTTTCAATATCCACTAAAATGGTCAAATAATAGCGCTCATTCATCTTATAGAGTTCAGAAGTCTCCATTTCAAAAGTCACTGTCTTGGCAAAAGCCACCAAATCAGCTAATTTTTCAAAAGAAAGGATGTAATAGATGTAGGGCTCTTTCTTGTTCTCAACTTCTTGTTGATCCTGCTCCTGCTCTTCTTCCTTGGCTTCAACTTGCTCTAAAGATTGAATGGCTTCGATGTCATCCTTAGTTTTGTCCGCGATACTTTTTTCTAAGGTTTTAATAAACTCATCTGGCGACATTTGGGCCAATTCTTCCATATCTGGTAAATCCGATAAGTCTTCAAAATCTAGATTTTGGTCAATCTTTGATTTGGTTACAAAGACATCTACCTTATCAGGTTTTGGAGTTACACGGAAGCTCAACATGCCTGTATCCAGAAAGCTATCAGGCATCTCTAACTCATCCAAGATAGCATAAAAGAACTCTTCTGTTTTTTCTTGAGGAACGAGAAAGTCAGCAATCTCCATGCCACGATCCATCAAATCCTCTAAAGACATCGTGATTTTCAAAGTTGTATCACTAATTTGTTTCATTTTCATTGCTAGTAACCTCATACTTTCAGTTCTATCTATTATACTAGATTTTTATGATTTTATCAAAAGAAGGCTCCTCTATACGGATAGATTTTCCATAGGGTAACTTCTGTAGGAGACTCCAAAAGAAAATTTCTGCAGACAAATAGAAAAAGCCTTCAAAATCGGCTCTTAGCCAACTTTGAAGACCTGATACATCAGAATCCTTATAATTTAAAGGTTGCTACACCGAGGATAGAACGATTTAAGTTTCTGAGAATTTGAAGACTTTGCTCAAATTTCTTATAACGAGTCACTCCGTATTCTTCAACAAGAAGGACTGTATCTCTTTCTAAAAGAGATGGTACATCTTGTAAATCGACAAAATGCATTCCTTTTAAAGCCTCTTGATTTTGTTTCAATTTATCTAGGATAGCTTTGTTTGAGCTAACGATGGTCAATTCCTGTCCAGCGTTTTTGTATGACAAAACATCTGCTAGGTTAGCAATTGTTGTAATCTCTGTTACAAAATCAATTTGATATTGAGAAAAATCACCTGCTCTATTGATTGTTGGGTTAAAAAGATAAACCAATACATTTCCCATCACAACCAAAATCACACAGACTACTCCAATAACAGCTAAACGGAGAATCAAATTCTTCACATTCAATCCAAGCGCTGTCTCACCATTTGCATTCAATTCTTTAGAGTTGATGGTTTCCAATTTTTCAATTTTTACATTTGCATAAGTGTGTTTAAATTTCTCAATCAATCCATCAATTTTTCGCTCTAACAAGTCATTGACATCTTTACTTGGTGTCAAAATTTTCACACCAACCCCTGCATCGTCAATCATATAGTAGACGGTCAGTTTTTTCCACCAATAATCATTCGTAGAATTTTTCAAGGTTGTTTCTGTCGTATCCAATTCACTAGCAATTTTTTTCAGTTCACTCGGTTCTACATCATTGAAAAGATAAGCTCCATTCAAATTCCCATCAATCAATTTCCCGTAGAAATCACTATAACCACCAATTTGATGATTCAAAATCGTTTTAGCTGAATCTTCTGGAGGGGTGATTTTATAGCTGATATAAGTTGAATAACTTGTTGTGTCTTTGACAGTATTTTTATTCTTAACTGCTTTAATTGTAAATGGTACAGCAATAAGAGCAAATAAAGCGATGAGAGCTAAAATATTTGCTTTTCGTTTTTTATAAAGATTTGCAAACAAATCAGCTACTGAATAATGTTCAAACATGATTTTTTTCTCCTTTGTTGAGTAGATACTGGTTCTCTTTTGTAAGCATTTTTGCTACAAATATAATCACAAGAACAATTCCCCAGAATTGCATTGTAAATAGATTGAAGAAACTTTCTGAAAAGCTACTTCTTGGCATAAAGAATAGATTATTCAAGATGAGTAGGGACAAGGCAAATAGGATTGTTCTTGAACGATAGGCTACTTGCAGCATGGCTATGAATAGCATACCGAGTAAGAGACTAAGTAGAAAGACCCCTATCATACCATAGTCTGTATACAACTCCATGATATAACTACTTCCGATACCATGTCCTTTCAAGTATTCCTTGTTCAAAACAAGATAGGACAAATTGTGGGCATAACTATTACTATCGATAGCTAGCTCCACACTATTGGTTGTATGTTCAAAGGCTTTTCCTCCGAAAATGGCCCCCAAGCTTCCCCTTGCAAAATAATCAAGAACAGGACCAAAAGTAAAATTACGGAAATCTCGGTAAGGGAGGCTACTGTTAAATAGAAAACCTCGAGCCAAGACACCAAAACTAGTCCCTTGTTTATAGATAAAGTCAAGTAAGATATCCCAGAAACCTGTATGGGAAACTTGGACATTATCCCGTACATAATTGAGCACTCCCATCGCTAACATGAGAATAGGAGAACCTACAAAAATTGCTAACTTTTCTTTAAACCCAATCCATTTTCCTTTTTCAGTTTGCTCCCGCATAAAGTAATAAACAAAAGCAAATAAAATACTTAAAATAAAGGGATTTCGTGTCCCGATTGCCAAATGAATAGTATTAGCTGCAATAAAGGAGACAAGCACTGCTGTGGCCTGCAATTTCTTTGGCTTGGTTGCCAGATACATACACATTGCGTAGACCGTAAAGGTAGACAAAATGTAGGTAAAATAAGGCAGTTTACTTTCAAAATTTGCATAGTAGGCATAGTAGGAAGTCTGCAAGCGATACAGGAGCCGTTCGAATAACCGAATGAAATAGAAAGGATAGGTGAGAAGAAAAACTCCTAGCGAAACAAAGCGCAACCTCTTGGTATAAACCTCTTTTAGAGAATTTCCTATATTTGGTACTTTTATTTTCTTCCTAGCTATGAAGTAACGAGCCAGGACGCCTCCTGTGGTCAAGCCCAGAATCGAAACCATGACGACTATAAAGGCAAAACGATAGGCTATCGGATGATAGGTATCCAGAGCGCCATCCCTAAAATAATCAATGGTCGGTCTTGATACCAGAAAGACAAAAATAGTTAAATAGAAAATAAAATGGATTAAGTAATACTTGATATCATTCCAGCAGGCAATTAAGCTACTAACCAGTAAGAACAATAAAGTAGAAAGCAAGCTAACATTATTATTATTAAACAGATACACAATTCCACTTACTAGCGTCAAGGCATAACTGACTATGGTCAAACTAAATAATAATCGTTTTCCATCAATCACTCACTCACCCCCGTTCTAATGTAATTTTTTAGATTTTTCAATATTTTTCAGTAATAAGAATCGGTATAAGGAAATATTTATGAATAGAGCCAAGGCACTAATTCTTCTCCCCTTACGGAAAATTGGATTCCTAGCAATAGTAAAGGCATGGCCTTTTAAAAAACGATGAATCTGAGAATAGGCTTCAAATTGTTTATACTGATCATCTAGCAACATCTTATCCAGAATAAAGAAGTGGGCATAGGCCAATCTGAAAAAAGCGATCTCTTTCAAATCAGGATAGTTTTTCATAACTTCATTGTAAAACTTTTGGTAGATATCAATATAGGCTAAATCCTTCTCTGCATAGGGTTTAGTCGTAATACTATCCCCTCTATGGAAATAGTAATAATAGGGTTTGGTATTAACCACGTACTTCTTAGCCAACTTGATTAAATCAAAATGATAATAAGCATCTTCGTAAATCAATCCCTTTGGAAAGGATAGGGCAGTTGCAATCTCTCTCTTGATTAGTTTATTGCAGATCGTTCCAGGTATTTTTTCACCTATGAGGTATTCCTTTAGAAATGTTTGAGAATCACAGACAAAATATTCATCCTGATTGGTTGATTGTGGGCTTTCATCATTAGCATAGACATTCATGACACCACAGCTCGAAACATCCGCATCATCTTGAATTAATTGCTCATATAAGCTCTGAATCATTTCTGGATGGATATAATCATCTGAGTCAATAAAAATCAGATAATCTCCGTGAGCCTGCTTCATTCCATCGTTTCGTGCTTGCGACAAACCTTCGTTCTTTTTATGAAGCACTGACACCCTATCATCTTGTTCAGCGATTGAATCACACAAGCGACCACTTTCATCCGTTGCTCCATCATCAACAAGAATGATTTCCAGATTCTGATAGGTCTGCTTCTGAATGGAAGCTATCGATTTTTCTAGGTACTGCGCCACATTATAGACTGGCACAATCACACTAATTAATGCAGTTTCCATGCTACTCCTCTAATAGTTTTTCTACTTGTTCGATTTGTTTGGCAATTGTAAATTGTTGAATGAATTGGCTAGCCTCATTGACATCGAAGTTTGAGGCAGAAGTCATGTAATTAGTAATTGCCTGAGCTGCCTCTTGATTGCTCTCAATGATTTGTCCAAATCGTCCTTCTTGGGATAATTCCTCAGCCCCTCCGACATCCGTAGAGACAAAAGGAAGTCCCAGACTCAAGGCTTCCACATACACTCCAGGAAAACCTTCTTGTTTAGACATAGACAAGAGAACTTTCATCTGAGATAAATACTGATAAGGATTTTTTTGATAGCCAAGGAAATGTACGTAGTCCTCAAGCTCATACTCTTTGACCCGTTTTTTCAGTTCCTCTTCCATATCACCAGCACCTATAAAGTAAAGGTGATAATTTTTCCCCTCTTGGTGTAATAACCGTATCACTTCCACCACACGGTCAGAACCCTTATTTTCTTCAATCCGTCCAATAGTACAGATACTTTGAGGCGCAATCTCGATATCAATCTTCTCTTGAGATTTTTCTAGGATAGTCTTAAAATCATAACCATTGTAGACCGTCTGTAATTTTGAAGCATAATCTGGGTAGACTTCCTTGATAGAATGGCTGGTCTTTTTTGAGATCCCTACAATGGTATCCGCAGCATCCAACTGTCGTCTATGTGATTTCCTTTTTGAGCTATCCTTAAGAAATTCTTCGATACTTCCATGAATCCAAGAGATTTTCTTGACTTCTTTTCTTTTAGAAAACAACAGTGGTGGATTCATAATGGTAAAAGAAACTTCAACATCATAGTCATCTTTTACAAGCAAGCGACGAGTCAGCCTTGGAAAATAAATTCTCATTCTCCACAAAAGAGCTCGTAACCATCTGGCTTGGCGATAATCCTGAAAGGATTTTAAAATGCCTACATGCTTGGGAACAGATTCGTATCCCTTGTCAAAGTGTTCCATTTCAAGAATATCAATATCATACTTTTCTGGATCCAGATTTGAAACAATTGTCGACAGAATCTTCTCTGCTCCACCCCCGAGAGAAAAAGACCACATAAAAAATAAGATTTTTTTCTTAGCCACCATATTCTCCCTTGTATTCTGTATAAGACTTATCCATATCAGCGATGACAGCATCATGATGCGGTACTTGCTTATTTGCTGGTGGTGGCGTCATATAATCTCCAAAAGCAGTGCTGAGATAGGCATCGTAGCCAACTGGAATAGGCATCTCTATCCCTTCAAATGGTAAGAAAAGATTGTCTTCAAAAGATGCGATTAGGTACTTGTTTCTCATATAGCCAGGACCTGAGCATAATTCTGTGATGCCATCGCTCTCATCCAGACTATACTTGGTCATTTCTTTCTCAGCTTTTTTCCAAATGCGATAACGGAGAGATTTTGGAGTCACACCCAGTAAAATGCGGCTTCCCCATTTCATAAGTGCGCCATGCTTTTCCGGAACAGTTTGCGCACAAAAGAGTGAATAAATCAGTGCCCAACGAACCTGTTTTTTCCGCTCAGCTGGATTTTTCGGATAATAATCCAAAGGCAAAACATCCAAGGCCAGACCATGTGGCAAATCCAAATCCTGCTGATAAGGCTTGATGCAGGTCGTTTCCTTGTCACGAATGGTAATAAAAAGATTACGATCGACAAAATCCTTGTGACTCTTTGACAAGAAATAACGCTCATCTGCATAGCGAGGCCATAATTCTGCTAGTTTTTCATAATCCTTACGAGGCATAAAAAAGTCTAGATCGTCATCCCAAGGAATGAAACCCTTGTTTCGAAGGGCACCAATAGCGCCTCCCCCACAGAGATAGCAAAGCAAATCATGTTCTTTACAAAAGGCCACAAAGTATTCAGCCATCTCCAGACTTCGAGCCTGAATTGCTTTTAAATCAGTCATATTATTCATTATTCTTTCTATCGTATCGTTTCATTATACCACAAATAGGGGGTGAAAATCTATTGAAGACTGTAAAAAATCAAAGCCTGACTGCTAGATAAATAGCCTTCAAGCTTTGATTCTCCTGTCTTATCTTATCTCAAACCCATCTGAGACAATTTATTCTGATATTTGTTTTGATCGACCAGCAAGCCCAAGCCTCCATAAACATCATAGGCATCTACCCAGTCACCCAGTTCTGGAATCGTCAATTTTTCAATACCATTTTTTGCTCCATCCAAAACAGATAAACCGTTTGTTAGGAGGAAAGTATAGGGTGCGTTGGTTGAGGTCATAGCAAAAACCTTTCCAAGAGCTTCAGAACCAGTGAAAAGTTTAGTAGGATCTTTAATTTGCTCTAAAATTGCTGTCAGTACTTGTTGCTGTCTTTTTGTACGGCCGTAATCCGCCTCATCATCATCACGGAAACGAGCATAATTGAGCAAGGTTGAACCGTTCATCTGCTGTTTTCCGACTTTAATAGTCTGGGTTGGAGACTCAGTCTCAGTCGCATGTAAATCATCTCCGACTGTAGCTTCTGTTAGTGGACGCCCATTCAATGTTGAAAATTGAGCATCAATCGTCACCCCATCAGGGAAAAGCGTGTCAATCGCTGTTGCAAAGGCCTGAAAATCGACCAAGGCATAGTACTTAATGTCTAAGTCAAAATTATCTTTCAGGACTTGACGAACCATTTCTGCCCCTTTTTGCCCCTCTTGTTCTCCTAACTCATAGGCTACGTTTAACTTGTTATCCGTCTGTTTTCTACCGTTAATGACTTGGCTATAACCGTCTATATAAACCAAATTATCACGCATGAAGCTGACTAGCTTCATTTTCTTATCTGAGCCGCCAACATTTAATACCATAATAGAGTCCGTCCGCGTCTCAGCACTATTTTGACCAATTCGACCGTCCGTCCCCATGATCAAAATATTAACCCCGTCTCTAGTGTCCTGACCATTAAAGACTTGAACCTGTGCTGCCTTAGCATCAGCAGTTTTCTTTGCGCTAGCATCTTGGTAACCACGCAAAAACATGAATACCATGGCCAAAGCCACACAGGCTAGAAGAGAGAAAATCACCATAAAAATGCGTTTAAGACGGAGCTTACGTCTTTTCTTTTTGGGAGGAGCAGAGTGTGCTTGTGATTTGGATTGTGAGCGACTCCGGTTCGCATAGCTTGGTAAGTCAACCTGCTCTTCTCTTTCTTGTTCCAAGCTAGAACTACTATTTCCCCTAGCAAGAGTTAGCTTTTCTTGCAAATAGGCAAACTCATTTTTTTCTCTCTCATTGAGATAGTGAATATTTTTTAGCAAATAATCATAACGTAATTTTTCATGATGACTGAGAGGATTTTCTTTACTCATCTTCTCTCCTTTCCATGGTCTGATATTGGATAAATAGGATAGGCACCCAGAACTTTATACTGGATTCCGATGGCTTCTAGTTCTTTTTGGGCAAAGTGGACCAGCTCCTTATCAATATAGTCTACATCGATAATGAAAAAGTATTCGCCCAGTGCTGTCTTGAGTGGACGACTTTCAATTTTTGTCAGATCAATTCCTCGCCAAGCAAAGGTCGAAAGAGCCTTGTAGAGTGCACCTGGAAGGTTGTCAGGTAAGGTCAAAGCTAAACTCATTTTTTCAGTTTGTGCTTGCAAGGGAATAGCTGCACCTTCAGCTCCCAGAACCCAGAAACGTGTGAAATTGGCTTCCATTTCCTGAATATCCTCGGCAATCAGTTCCAAGCCATATTCTTCAGCAGAACTTCTAGGTGCAATGGCTGCAAAGGGCTGGTCTGGATGTTCGGAAATAAAACGGGCCGCATAAGCTGTACTAGCTGTTACCTCGATTTGAGTCTCTGGATATTGTTCATCGATGAATTTCTTTCCTTGAGCCAAAGCCTGTGGATGTGAAAAAATCTTTTCAATCTTAGTATGGCCTGGGACCACCATCAACTGCTGATGAATAGGCTGAACAATTTCTGCTACTGCTTGAATGCGAGCCTGATGAAAAAGGTAGTCCAAGGTTTCATGAACACTACCCTCGATAGAGTTTTCAACTGGCACCACAGAATAGTCCACCAAGCCTTGCTCATAGGCCTTGATGACATCTGTAATGTTGGCAAAAGCCTGCAATTCCTCATGAGGAAAAGCTGTCTGCACAACGTGATGTGAAAATGATCCCTTGGGACCTAGATAAGCAATTTTCATCTCAGTTCCTCTATAATTTCCTCTGGGCTTAGCTTGGTCACATCCAAAATCCGACTAGCCACTTCCTCATACCAAGCCTGTCTTTCTTGGAAAATAGCTGCAAGTTCTTCCTTACTATTATTTAGAAAAAGCGGGCGCTGATTGTCCTTATCAGCTGCGATACGTTGGTAGAGGGTTTCAAAATCAGCTTTCAGGTAGATATTATCTGGATTAGTCTTGAGCAAGTCACGATTTCGTTGAGAAATAACTACTCCTCCTCCAGTTGACACGACTTGGTCTCTTTGTAGTAACTCAGCTAATACTTCTGACTCTACCTGTCGAAAGACCTCTTCGCCCTTTTCAGCGAAAAATTCCGCAATAGACATACCTAAGCGCTTCTCTATCAGAGCATCCATATCGAGATAATCTGGGTCCAAGCCTCTTGCAATAGTCGATTTGCCAGCCCCCATAAATCCTAGTAATACCTTAGCCATGAATCAAGTTCTCCAAATCATCAAAGAAGCTAGGATAGCTGGTATTGATAGCCTCAGCACGGTCAAGCGCCACTTCTCCATCTGCAACCAAGAGGGCCGCGATAGCCGTCATCATGCCGATACGATGGTCTCCAAAAGTATTGACTCTAGCACCGTGAAGAGTTGATTTTCCTTTGATAATCATCCCATCTGCCGTAGGAGTAATATCTGCTCCCATACTATTTAAGGCATCTGCCACCACCTGAATACGGTCTGTTTCCTTGACCTTAAGTTCCTCAGCATCCTTGATAACTGTTACTCCTTGAGCTTGGGTCGCTAGCAGAGCAATAATGGGCAATTCATCAATCAAGCGTGGAATCAAGGCACCGCCAATCTCTGTTCCTTTGAGGTCTGAAGACTCAACAGTTAAGGTAGCAGATTTAGCGACTGGGTCAATTTCAGTCATTTCCAATTTTCCACCCATGGCGCGAATGACATCAATAATACCAGTACGCGTTTCGTTGATCCCCACATTCTGCAGCACTAGACGAGAATTCGGAACAATCAAACCTGCGACTAACCAAAAGGCTGCACTGGAAATATCTCCTGGAACAACCACCTTCTGTCCTGTCAATTTTTGTGGCCCTTGGACTGTGATTTTTTTGCCCTCCACACTCAAATGACCACCAAATTGTTGCAACATATCTTCAGTATGGTTACGGGTGCATTCTTTTTCGATAATAACGGACTCTCCCTGAGCCTGCAAGGCTGCAAACATCAAGGCTGACTTAACTTGGGCAGAGGCAATTGGCAACTCATATTGAATAGGTGTTAGGGTTTTCGTTCCTTTCAAACGCAAAGGAGGCAAATCTCGCTCAGTTTGCCCTGAAATACTGACGCCCATTTTTTTCAGAGGAATAGTCACACGATCCATAGGACGTTTGGAAAGACTGTCATCTCCAAACATCTCTACTTCGAAGTCTGCCCCAGCAAGGACACCTGAAATCAGACGAATCGAGGTTCCAGAATTTCCCATATCAAGAGCATTTTGCGGAGCTTTTAAGCCGTCCATACCGACACCTTGAATAGTAATAACCCCATCTTTGTCCTCAATTTCAACACCAAGGTCACGAAAAGCCTGCATGGTCGAAAGAACGTCTTCACCTCGCAGAATATCATAAACCTTGGTCTCACCCTCAGCCAAACTTCCAAAGATAATGGAACGATGGCTGATAGACTTGTCACCTGGGACGCGGATACTGCCATGTAAGTGGCGAATGTTTGTTTTTAGTTTCATACTGGACCTCATACTTGCAATACTTTTACCTATTTTATCATAAAAAGCCAGAAATTCCTTAAAAATTCCTGACTTTAGGATTGTTATTTTCTTATTTTAGCAATTCTGAAACTGGTTCGAAAACAATTTTTTCAATGTCAGAAAGGTAAATGGCCAATTGTTGTTGCTTGGTAAAGAATTCTGACAAGAGGCTATTTCCTTGAATCTGTTTACCAAAGCCTTCCATTTTCGCTTGGAAGGATGCATCTGACATTTGACCTGTCTGCGCTAGTCTTTGAATTTCCTCTTGGAAGGCAACATATTCTGTAAAGATTTTGCTTGCCTCAGCATCTGCTGCAATCGCATCTTTAGCTGCTTTAACAGCCTTGTATTCTGGTAATTCGCGTAGACCGCGACTGAGTTCGTTTGCACTATCGTAAATATTTGACATGATGTTCTCCTTATTTGACAACGACTGTGTAGTCGGTATTTTCTGTTATGAGATGCTCAGCTCTTTCTAAGTCTTGAGCATTTTTAAATGAAATTTGTAGAATCCCGTGAATATCCTCACGATTTTCCTCGTTGATATGAATATTGACCAAGGAAGTTCCACGTAGCAATTCCAAGATTCGTAAAATAACATCTTCTTCATCGGGAACATCGACATAGAGGTCGTAAGAGCTATCCACACCGCCACGTTTATGAATTTCCATGGCCTGACGTTGCTCACGCGCTTGGTTGAAAAAGTTCCAGATTTGGTTTTCATCACCCTTACTGATAGCTTGTCCAATCTCGTCCAAACGCTCCTTGAAATCCTCAATTCTATCTAAAATTGTTTCACGATTGGACAAGAGAATGGAGGTCCACATACCTGGCTCGCTTTCCACAATTCGGGTCATATCTCGAAAACCACCGGCCGCAAAACGCCTTGCCATCTCATGTTCTTGAGCATAGATTGCGGTCTGTTCCATGAGACTAGAAGCCAGAATATGAGGAAAATGGCTAATCTGAGAAGTGACTCGATCGTGCTCCTTGGCATCAATCTCGATAAAACGAGCATGAAGACCTGAAAGTAAGTCCTTCATTTCCTCAAGTGTGCCAGGACTTGTCAGCCTCGAAGGTGTAAAGATATAATAGGCATTTTCAAAAAGATTGACATCCGCAGAAGCAGCACCTGTCTTGTGACTACCAGCCATGGGATGGGCCCCGACAAAGCGAACAGGTTTGCCAGCCAAATATTGCTCCGCCGCATCCACAATAGCTGACTTGGTCGAACCGGCATCTGAAATAATGACCCCTTCTTTCAAGTCCAAGTTGGCCAACTCCTTAATAAAGGAAATGGTTTGCTTTATTGGCAAGGTCAAAATGATGACATCAGCCAGAGGAGCAAAACTGGCAAAATCATCCGTTGCACGGTCAATCATGCCTTCTTTCAAGGCGATATCTCTCGAAGCTTGACTGCGATTATAACCTAAAATTTCATAATCTGGATGATCGCGTTTGATACCGAGGGCCATAGAGGCACCAATCAGACCAAGGCCTGCGATATAGACTGTTTTTGCCATAGGAACTCCTTAATAGTTCTTTGTATAGTCTCGGTGTTTAGCTACCGCTTCTTTTAATTCCTCTAGATTGTCTGACGAGAATTTTTCGAGGATTTCTTGTGCCAGAACCGTTGCCACAACGGCTTCCATGACCACTCCTGCAGCTGGAAGGGCGGTCGGATCACTTCTTTCGACTGTTGCCTTGTAGGGTTCATGGGTTTCGATATCCACACTCATAAGTGGTTTGTAGAGAGTAGGAATGGGTTTCATGACGCCACGAACAACGATCGGTTGCCCATTAGTCATACCACCTTCAAAGCCTCCCAGATTGTTGGTACGGCGGGTATAACCGTCTTCTTTAGACCAGAGAATTTCATCCATAACTTGGCTACCTTTGCGGTAACCAGCTTCAAAGCCAAGACCAAATTCCACCCCTTTAAAAGCATTGATAGAGACAACTGCCTGAGCCAATCGCGCATCCAATTTTCTGTCCCATTGGACATAGGAACCAAGGCCAACTGGTACACCTCCAACGACTGTCTCCACAACTCCACCGATGGTATCACCGTCACGTTTGATTTGGTCAATATAATCCTTGATTTCCTGTTCTCTTTCTTGGTTGACAATAGAAACATCAGACTGGGCAGCTCGTTCCTTAATCTCAGTGACTGTCAGATTTTCAGGTACATCAATTTCCTTGCCGCCAAAGACAACGACATGGTTGGTAATCTCCATATCTAGCTCAGCCAAGAGGCGTTTGGCTACTGCTCCAACTGCCACCCGCATAGTTGTTTCACGGGCAGATGAACGCTCCAAGGAATTACGCAAATCATCAAAACGGTACTTGATCCCCCCAACCAAGTCGGCATGACCTGGACGAGGATGGGTGATTTTTCGTTTGCTTTTAAGTCGGTCTTCAATGTCCTCAGCAGACATGATATCCAGCCATTTTTGGTGGTCTTTATTGATGACATCCATGGTAATAGGAGCCCCAGTCGTCTTCCCATGGCGAACGCCTGAAGTAAAGATAACTTGGTCACTCTCAATCTTCATACGACCACCGCGGCCGTAGCCACCCTGACGGCGTTTAAGGTCGCCATTGATATCCTCAGCTGTCAAAGGAAGTCCAGCTGGAATTCCCTCAATGATAGCCGTCAGACGGGGGCCGTGTGATTCTCCTGCAGTTAAATATCTCATACGTTCTCCTTATTTTACCAAATAGTCTTTCATCTCTTCCAAAGAAACTGGGTGGATGGTTGCAGAACCAAGCTCTGGTACCAAGACCAATTTCAAGGTATTGCCACGCGCTTTCTTGTCATGAGTAAGAGCTTGATAAAGCTTGTCAACATCCCAGTTTTCATAGTCAACAGGCAAGCCAAATTTCTGACACATTTCTGTAATGGACTGGGTAATGCCAGCTGGCATAAGGCCTTTTTCCTCAGCAACCTTGGAAATCTGCACCATTCCCATAGCCACAGCTTCACCATGCATAACTTTTCCATAACCAGCCGTCGCTTCAATGGCATGACCAATAGTGTGGCCAAAGTTGAGGTAAAGGCGTACACCATTGTCCAACTCATCCTCAACTACCATCTTGCGCTTAACCTGACAAGAATGTTCAATCAAGGTCTCTGCATGCTCCAAAATGCTCTCAACAGAACCATCCAGCTCCGTCAAAAGAGCCCAAAGTTCTGGATCCTCAATCAAGCCATACTTGATAACTTCACCCATCCCTTCAATCAACTCTCTTTTTCCAAGCGTTTCAAGGACAAGCGGATCAATCAGAACCCCGTCTGGTTGGGCAAAGGTACCCACCATATTCTTAGCAAAAGGAGTGTTAACGCCTGTCTTTCCACCGATAGAAGAATCCACCTGGGCTGTCAAACTAGTCGGAATCTGAACAAAGTGAATACCCCGCATATAGGTAGAGGCTACAAAACCAGCCAGGTCCCCAACGACACCGCCACCAAGAGACACAATCCCATCGCTACGAGTCAATCCCTGCTTAACTAAAAATTCATAGACTTTCTGGACAGTGGTTAAATTTTTTCGTTCTTCGCCTTCTAAAAAGTCAAAAACTGCTACCTGAAAACCAGCATCTTCTAGGCTGAGCTTGACCTTCTCTGCATAAAGAGAAGCTACATGGTTATCTGTCACAATGACTACCTTTTGTGGTTGCCAGAGTTTTCGCAACCATTGACCAGCCTGAGCCAGACAACCTTTTTCAATCTGAATATCATAAGGATGATGAGGAATATCGATTCTGATTTTCATAGGAGAATCTCCCTTTCTTTATTGGTATTTTTCTGTTAAGGACTGCCAAATTTCTTCTGTCGGCATTTCCTTGCCTGTCCACAGTTGAAAAGCTTCTGCAGCTTGATAGAGCAACATTCCCAGACCATTGACGGCTGAATTGCCCTGACTTCTGGCCCACTTCAAAAATGGCGTTTCAAAGGGTTGGTAAATAATATCTGCCACTAAAAGAGTTTCTGATAGGACAATTTTTTCAGGAACTGGAGATGATTGACCATCCATCCCAACACTGGTGGCGTTGACCAGTAAATCAGACTCAGCAATCCTTTCTTGCAGTTCAGAAACATCTTCTAAAGCATACAAGTCCACTTTAAAGCCTGTTTGTTCCTGTAACTTGTCTAGGTAAGGTCTTGTTTTTTCCATGGAAACGGAACGAACAAAGACTGAAATCTGACTAACGCCATCCAAAATAGCTTGTGCCAAAATGGACTTGGCCGCACCACCTACACCCAGCAGGGTCATCTTCTTACCTGAAATTGTAAAAGAAGGCAAGCTCTTAAAAAATCCCTTGCCATCTGTATTATATCCAATTAAATTGCCATTCTCATTAACAACCGTATTGACCGCACCGATCAAGCGCGCTTCATCACTCAGCTCATCCAAATAAGGAATCACTTGCTCCTTATAGGGCATGGACAGGTTGATGCCAAACATCTGGTAGCGACGAATATTAGCCACTGTTTCTGCCAAATCACCCGCTTCAATCTCCCAAGCCACATAAACACCATTGGTAGCTGTCGCCTCAAAGGCGTTGTTGTGAATAAGCGGGGAAATAGAATGCTTAATAGGATTGGCAACAACGGCAGCTAAACGTGTATAGCCATCAAGCTTCATCCAAAATCTCCCGAATTTTTTTCATGTTAGCTAAGGAAATCTGACCTGGGGCACTTGCCTCATCTAGACTAGCAAAGGACCAGCTCGAACCTGTCACATCCGCAGTGATACGAGAGACCTTACCCACCTTGCCCATAGAAATGGTCACATATTCCTGCTCAGGATTGAGGGTTTTAAAGCCTCGTGTATAGTTCATCAAGTCTAAGACATCCTGCTCCGTGTGAGCCATCACCGCAACCTTGACAAGTTTTGGATTTAGGCTCGTCAACTCTGACAAGATTTCCATCATATTTTCAGGTGTTTCTTGGAAATTGTGGTAACTCAAAACGAGATTTGGGAAGTCCAGCATTTCCTCAAAAACATCCTTGTAGCTGTAGTACTCAAAATCAATATAGTCTGGTTGATAGAGTTGTGCCACTTCCTTGATTAGATGGATATATTCTTCTGGAGAAAGGTCGATTTCTCCCCCTTCAGAGCGAGTTCGCAGAGTGAAAACCAACTCACGGCCTGCGAATTTTTCAAAAATAGCTGGAGCCACCTGCAAAATCGCTTCCTTAGGCAGATAGTCGGCACGCCATTCAATGATGTCGGCATCCAGGTACCTCGTGGCGTCCAAAGCCTGGGCCTCCTCTAAACTTCTTGGCATTACTGAAACGATTAATTTCATTTACTAACCTTCATACTAATCACCTTGAGGTAATTACTACTTTCATCTTTTTTATTATAGGCGAAATCTGCTGGAAGACCGTATTTATTTAAAATCTGGTAACTTCTTCCTGCAAAGCCTTTATCAATTTGTTCTGTAAATTTCTGACGGGAAACATTGGCAGCATTGGTACTGGCAATGATAATCCCTTCCGGATTTAAAATCTCAAGACTCTGGGAAATCAACTTGTGATAATCCTTGGCCACAGAGAACGTTTGTTTTTTGTTCCGAGCAAAGCTAGGCGGATCTAGGACAATCACATCGTAGGTCAAGCCTTTTCGCTTGGCATACTTGAAATATTCAAAGACATCCATGACCACAAAACGGTGGTCGTCTGTACTGATTCCATTTGCCTGAAAATGCGCTTGAGACAATTCTCGTGAACGCTTGGCTAGGTCAACAGAAGTTGTCTGACTTGCTCCTCCCATGGCCGCAGCCACGGAAAAGGCAGCTGTATAAGAAAACATATTGAGCAAGGATTTGCCCATAGCCAATCCATCCACTAAACTACCGCGAACTTCATGCTGGTCTAGGAAAATCCCTGTCATCAAGCCATCATTCATAAAGACTTGATAGAGGACACCATTTTCCAAAACAGTGAAAAATTTAGGTGCTTCTTGACCATAAACATGGGCTGATTCATAGTCCAAACCCTTAAAGCGGATCTTCTCATAGGCCCCTAACACCTCAGGAAAAACCTGGCTAAAGGCTTCTGAGATAACCTTGCGAATCTGATAAACATAAGAGTTATACCAAGAAAAGACAGCATAGTCACCATAAAGGTCCACTGTCAGACCGCCAAAGCCATCTCCCTCTTGGTTAAAGAGACGAAAGGCAGTTGTCAATTCGTCTTGATAGTAGGCACTTCTCTTTTCTTTAGCTTGTCTAAACAACGTTTCAAAGAAAGCTTGATTGAAGGCCACCTTGTCCTTACTAACAAACCAGCCCAAGCCCTTGTTTTGCTGCGAAAGGTAGGCAGTCCCAAGAAAGATTCCTTCCTGACTCTGCACTTCTACTTCCTGATCCTTAAGATTGACATTCTCAAGATCACTGGCTTCTAGTAAAACTAGCCCCTTAGCGAGCTTCTTTTCAACCCTTTTGCTGACTCTTATTTTATTCATAGCTACCATTATATCAAACTTTTAGACAATTCTCAAAAAAGAAACTACCCTTGCTTTTTTACTCTTCTTTTAAAAAATGGTATACTAATACTAATAAAAAATTAGGAAGTAAATGTGTGAAAAGCAATTTTAACAAAATCCAAAAAGCCATGGGTACCAGACTGGGTTTTGTCCTAACCCTTTTAATCCTATATTGGCTCAAAACCTTATTAGCCTATGCCGTTGACTTTAATTTAGATATTCAAGTGGGCAAGTTGCAGGGAAATTACCTTGCCTTTATCGCCTTTTTCAATCCCCTTCCTTTGGGGCTACTCCTGCTGGCTCTAGCCCTCTATGCTCGCTCAACCAAGATTTTTTATGGTCTGAGTATAGCTATTTATAGCCTTTTATTCATTTGGCTCTATTCCAATGTCTTTTACTATCGAGAATTTAGCGACTTTATCACGGCTAATACCATGAAGGTGGTCAGCAAGGTGTCCGTCGGCACTGCAGAACTAGAGTTACTGCGTCCTTGGGATTTTATCTATTTTATGGATTTCCCATTGCTGACTTTCCTTTTCTTTAAAAAATTCATCCAGCTGGACAGGAGACCTTTCAAATTCCGCTCCAGTATTGCCATCACTGCTCTCTCGGCCCTGCTCTTTTCAGCTAATCTTTTCTTGGCTGAAATTGAGCGTCCCGATCTCCTATCGCGAGGATTTTCGAATTATTATGTTGTCCGTGCCCTTAGTTTGCCAGCATTTTTAGGCTATAGTGCCAACCAATCATACAGTGCCAACAAGGAACGTGCTAAGGCTTCTGAGACCGACCTGCAACCTATTACAGATTATATTCAAGAACATTCTGCTAAGCCCAATCCAGACTATTTTGGCTTGGCCAAAGGGAAAAATGTGATTTATCTCCACTTAGAGAGTTTCCAACAGTTCCTGCTTGACTATAAACTCAACCTAGATGGAACTGAGCATGAAGTCACTCCCTTCCTCAACTCCCTCTACCATTCGCAATCAACCCTAGCCTTTTCGAATATCTTTAACCAAGTCAAGGCTGGTAAAACCTCAGATGCGGAAACCATGCTAGAGACCGGTTTGTTTGGACTTGACCAAGGTTCCTTTATGGTCAATTACGGTGGTACCAATACCCAGCAGGCAGCTCCTTTTATCCTATCAAAAAACGGCTATCAATCGAGTGCCGTCTTTCACGGTAATATCGGGACCTTCTGGAATCGAAATACGACCTACAAACAATGGGGCTATCAATACTTCTTTGATGCTTCCTACTTTACCAAGCAAGACAGTAGCAATTCTTTCCAATATGGTTTAAATGATAAAATCATGATGAAAGATTCTATTCAGTATCTGGAGCATTTACAGCAACCTTTTTATGCTAAGTATATCACGGTGTCCAATCACTATCCCTATGCTAGCAATCTGACAGGCGATGAGCTTGGTTTCCCACTGGCTAAGACCAAAGATGAAACGATCAACGGCTACTTCCAAACAGCCAACTATCTGGATAGCGCTATCAGGGCTTTCTTTGACTATCTCAAAGAAAGCGGCCTCTATGAAAAATCCATCATCGTCATCTACGGAGACCATTATGGTATTTCCAACTCCCGCAATCCTGAGCTAGCACCCTTGATTGGCAAGACTTCTGAGAACTGGTCGAATTACGACAATGCCATGTTGCAACGGGTGCCTTTTATGGTGGTCATGCCTGGCTATGAAAAAGGACAAATCATCAATACCTACGGTGGACAAATCGATATCTTACCGACTCTCGAACACCTCCTTGGTATTGAGTCCAATTCCTTCCTTCAAGTCGGCCAAGACCTTCTGTCTCCAGATCATCAAGAAATCGTTGCCTTTCGAACTGCCAATTCCTTCGTCACACCAAAATACACCAGCTACGACGGACGAACCTACTATACTGAAAGTGGTCTTGAAATCAGTAATCTTGATGAACAAACTCAGACCGAACTGGAAAGCGTTCGGCAGGCAGCCAGCCAACAGCTAAAAATCAGCGACCAGATTCAAACTGGTGATTTGATCCGTTTCTACCAAGCAGATCATCTTGGAAAAGTTGATACAGAAAGTATTTCTTACCTCAATTCCTTACCAATTCTTCAAAAGATTGAGCAGGAAAAAGGTAGTCAATCCACCAGTCTCTTTAGCCAACGACAAGGTAAGACCAGTACTGACCTTTTCAAGGCACCAAGTTACCAAGAACTCCACCCCGAGTCGGCAGAAACCGAATCAAAATCACAATAAAAAATGCTCTTCCATCGTGGAGGAGCATTTCTTTTTATAAAATAAAATTCAACGAAAATCAAAGAGGAAACTAGCCTCAGATTTACTGTGAGATTGTAGCTAGAGAGGTTGTACCTGCAATATATGTCTGTCAAGTTTAGTGACGTAGATAGTAGAATAAAGATGAGAAGATAAATAAGCTTCAGTAGATATCTGGAAAATTTGATTTTATAGAGAAGCCTTCTGTTACAAACTCAATATACTATCAATAAATAATATTATAGAAGCAACAATAATTATCATTTCACCTATCTGCATAATCCTATTTCGAACTCTAAATATATGTTCTATCAAAAATACTTGGATCACACACATTATAGGAATTAAAGTTTTTGAAATTGAAAAATATCCAAATAAATAAACTATAAACAACAAAAATAGAACTACGTTATATTTCTTATTCAAAACATTCCTCCCTATATATTTTTGATTACCAATCTTAATATTTTATAACTACATTCTAACAAACTACAAAAACGTTTGTCGAATTGAATTTATCAAGCAAGCGACCAACTATCTCATCTTTTTTCTATCTCTGCCAATATGCGTGACAGGTAGTAATGATAGCCAAAAATAGCAAGAGCAAGCAAGAGGATAAGAGCTCCTACTCCCAAGCTTATGGCAAGGACAGGGGTGAGAGACTGAACCAAGAACAAACTTGCTATGACTAAAATCATTAAGATAACACTATAAATTAAGAGTAAAACTATTGCTACTATACGATTTGAACGGTTCACCAGGTCCGTAATGCTACTCCAATTGGTTGACAGATTTTTCACGTCCTTAAGGTAATGGTGGCAAGAAAGGATGACACTGGCAAGGATCCATGCCACAAGGAGGTAAATCATCGAAAGGATGGGCAAGCCTAGATATAGAGAAAGGCCAAGTAAAGTCAGAACTGGTAAAAAGGACTGGACAGCAAATATAATCCAAAATTTCACTTTCACATAGCGAGCAAAGTCAAAGGGTAAACTCTTAAGAAAATCAACATTTTCCCTCTCCAAGGACAAGGCAATTGAATGCAGGCTGGTGATATTGTTATTAACAACTGCTATAAACACTCCTACAAAAAACAAGGGTAACCAGTATGGAGGATGAATATCTGGAACTATCTGAGAATCTCGAATTTTGGAAATCAGACCGATCATCATGAGATAAGGAAGAAAAGCACTTGTAAAAAGCACTGTAATCACGCCAGTTCCCTGTCCCAAGAGGGTGAGGTGGTAGCGTAAAACCATACGGAAAAAGCCCTTTTTATTAGTAGTTGAAATTCTCTCCTTACTGCGACGTTCTTTCTTGACCTTCTCCTCACCGTTAAGCAGGATCACGTCATAAAAACGAGGAAGAACCTTCTTTTTGGTCAGATAAAGCAAGAAGAGAGTTAACCCTATCCAAGCTAGTAGACCCGCTATGGCTTCTGTCGAAAAAGGCTCCACTGCTATTTTGTAAAAGATATGAAGAGGATAAAGGAGAAATGGAATGTCTCTAACTTTGTCAACAATACTTCCAAAAGTCGACTGTAGAAAGAGGACAAATATTAAAGGTATGAGAACCCCTATCCCAATCATCACATTCGAAAAAATAGACTGATACTTTCTGAAGACCCTAGTCTGAGCCAAGAAATGCACTGCCACTACCATCACTAAAGTAACAGAGACAAATAATAAGGTCAAGGACAGTAGCATCAAAGGCAAGCCAAGCCAAAGAGAAGGTGCTAGCCTAATATAGAGGACTAGAAAATAAGCTAGGATTGGTACAATTCCAGTTAGAGCTGGCAAGAGAACAGACAGTCCTTTAGCGATTATAATCTCTGATTCTTTAAAGGCATAGGGTCTATACGATACCAAATCCTTACTTTCATAAAAGACATTGTAAAAAGCTGTTAAAGAAGTTGAAAAGGCAACCACTAGTAAAATAGTAATCATGAAACTAAAATAAACAGGCATTTCCTCAAAAGGAAAATGAATGGCTATATTACTTAAAAAAAAGAGCATCAAGAGGCTAGAAAAAATGTAAGAACTTAGGACTCTAGCGGAAACATTTACTTTTTTCCCAGGATTCTTAGCCTGCTTCTTTCGTAGATTAGCCAGATTAGCTTCTTGAGATGAATAGAGGATATTGATATCAACTAATTTTTTAATGACCTTGAGACGCATCTGAAACCTCCTCTTTTCTACCGGCAAGGCTAAGGTAGATACTCTCCAAAGACTGATCTGGATGGTCTTTTCTCAAGTCCTCTACGCTACCACAATAAATCAAATGCCCCTTTTTCAAAATGGCAATCCGATCACAGACTTGCTCGGCTACCTCTAGGACATGGGTTGAAAACAAGACTGTCTTGCCTTTTTGTGCATGTTCCTTCATCATTTGCTTCAAATCAAAAGCAGCCTGGGGATCCAAACCAGTCAAGGGTTCGTCCAAGACCCAAATATCGGGATCGGACAAGAGTGCTCCGATGACAAAGACTTTCTGACGCATTCCGTGAGAAAGGGTTTCAATAACCTGATAGCGGTTTTCAGCAAAATCAAAAACGTTCAATAGCCTAGCTAGACTAGCCTCCAAGTCAGAGCTAGTCAGATCATAGGATGAAGCAATCAATTCCCAAAATTCATTGGCCGTTAAACGTAAAAATAAGTCAGGCGAGTCTGCTACGTAGCCAATCTTTCGTTTAATAGCCAAGCGATTTTCCGATAAATCCTGACCATCTACTAAAATACGACCACTGCTGGGTGAAATGATACTGACTAGGGATTTTATGGTGGTCGATTTTCCAGCACCGTTATGGCCAATCAAGCCCATAATCTCCCCATTTTTAATCTGCAAATTGAGATTGCTCAAGGCCTCTTTATCACCATACAACTTACTAACATTTTGAAATTCAATCATGGGATGACTCCTATCTTTATCTATATCACATACTATTATACTAGCACTTTGATACAAAAAAATCAACACTTTATTTTAAGTAGATACAATAGTTTCCTTCTATTCTTACGCAAACGTTTGCGCCGAGAGATACTTTATGATAGAATAAAGAACAAGATTGACAAGTAAGAGGAAACATCATGCAAAATCAAACACTCATGCAATACTTTGAATGGTATCTGCCCCACGACGGTCAGCACTGGACGCGTCTGGCTGAAGATGCTCCACACCTAGGTGATCTCGGTATCAGTCATGTCTGGATGCCACCAGCTTTCAAAGCCACCAATGAAAAAGATGTAGGTTATGGGGTCTATGACTTATTCGACCTAGGCGAGTTTAACCAAAAAGGTACTGTCCGCACCAAGTATGGTTTTAAAGAAGACTATCTTCAAGCCATTCAAGCCCTAAAAGCACAGGGAATCCAGCCTATGGCCGATGTGGTACTCAACCACAAGGCTGCAGCCGATCACATGGAAGCCTTTCAGGTTATCGAAGTGGATCCTGTAGATCGTACAGTTGAACTTGGGGAACCCTTCACCATCAATGGCTGGACTAGCTTTACCTTCGATGGTCGCCAAGATACCTACAATGACTTCCACTGGCATTGGTACCACTTCACAGGTACAGACTACGATGCCAAACGTCGTAAGTCTGGGATTTATCTCATCCAAGGGGACAATAAAGGCTGGGCCAACGAGGAATTGGTCGATAATGAAAACGGTAACTACGACTACCTCATGTATGCCGACCTAGACTTTAAGCATCCTGAAGTCATCCAAAATATCTATGACTGGGCTGATTGGTTCATGGAAACGACTGGTGTAGCTGGTTTCCGCTTGGATGCCGTTAAACACATTGACTCTTTCTTTATGAGCAATTTCATCCGCGATATGAAGGAAAAATACGGTGAAGATTTCTATGTTTTTGGTGAATTTTGGAATCCAGACAAGGAAGCCAATCTAGACTATCTTGAAAAAACGGAAGAACGCTTTGACCTTGTCGATGTTCGTCTCCACCAGAATCTCTTTGATGCTAGCCGAGCAGGTTCCAACTACGACCTTCGTGGCATTTTTACAGATAGCTTGGTTGAACTCAAGCCCAACAAGGCTGTGACTTTTGTCGACAACCACGATACCCAACGAGGTCAGGCTCTTGAGTCTACTGTTGAAGAATGGTTCAAACCAGCAGCCTATTCCCTCATTCTGTTACGCCAAAATGGCCTTCCATGTGTCTTTTACGGCGACTACTATGGGATTTCAGGGCAATATGCTCAACAAGATTTCAAAGAAGTCCTTGACCGCCTCCTAGCCATCCGAAAAGATTTGGCCTATGGAGAACAAACAGACTACTTTGATGATGCTAACTGTATCGGTTGGGTACGTTCAGGTGCTGAAAATCAATCCCCAATCGCAGTCTTGATTTCAAATGACCAAGAAAACAGCAAGTCAATGTTTGTCGGCCAAGAATGGGCTAACCAAACTTTCGTAGATTTACTTGGAAATCACCAAGATCCAGTTACAATTGATGAGGAAGGTTATGGACAATTCCCAGTCTCAGCTGCTTCGGTAAGTGTCTGGGCAGCTAATACAATCTAATAGCTCATAATAACCAAGCCATGCCCAATCGGATTTGGCTTTTTGCATTCACAAAAAGACCTACCCAAATGGATAGATCTTTACTCAATTACAATTTACCTGCTACTGCATCCAACAATTCTTGGATCTTAGCTTGGTTGCTTCCTCCTGCCATGGCCATGTCTGGTTTACCACCACCACGTCCATCGACGATTGGTGCTAATTCTTTGACAAGGTTTCCTGCATGAAGGTCTTTTGTCTTGCTTGCTACAAGAACATTGACTTTGTCACCGATAGCAGCAACTAGGACAAGAAGATCAGAGTAGTCTTTTTGTTTCCAGTTATCCGCAAAAGTACGAAGGGCACCAGCGTCAGATACAGACACTTGACTAGCAATGTAACGGTGGCCATTGACTTCCTTCACATCCTTGAAGATATCGCCTGCGGCTGCAGCTGCGGCTTTTTCTTTCAATTCAGCATTTTCTTTTTGAAGTTGACGAAGTTGTTCTTGAAGTCCTTCTACCTTGTGAGGTACTTCTTTAAGCTGAGGTGCTTTCAAGGTTGCTGCAACTGCTTTAAGAGCATCTTCTTGTTCACGATAAGCTTCAAAGGCTTCCTTACCAGTCACTGCCAAGATACGGCGAGTTCCTGATCCGATCCCTTCTTCTTTGACAATCTTGAAGAGACCAATTTCAGAAGTGTTGCCAACGTGAGTACCACCACAAAGCTCGATAGAGTAGTCACCGATAGTAACAACACGGACTTCTTTACCGTATTTCTCACCAAAGAGAGCCATAGCTCCCATTTCCTTGGCAGTATCAATATCCGTTTCAACTGTCTTCACTTCAAGAGCTTCCCAAATTTTTTCGTTGACTTGCTGTTCAATGGCACGCAATTCTTCAGCAGTCACAGCTTGGAAATGAGTAAAGTCAAAGCGAAGGAATTCCACTTCATTAAGTGACCCTGCTTGTGTTGCATGGCTGCCAAGGATGTTGTGAAGAGCAGCGTGAAGCAAGTGAGTCGCAGTGTGGTTTTTCATGACACGGTGACGACGATTGCTATCAATTGCCAAGGTATATTCTTGGTTCAAGGCAAGTGGTGCAAGGACTTCAACTGTATGAAGAGCTTGTCCGTTTGGTGCTTTTTGAACATTTGTCACAGTAGCCACAACCTTACCTGACTCATCCAAGATTTGTCCGTGGTCAGCGACCTGTCCACCCATTTCAGCGTAGAATGGAGTTTCCGCAAAGATAAGAGAGGCAGTTCCTTCTGATACAGCTTCTACTTCTGCATTGTCAGCCACGATAGCCACCAATTTAGAAGACAATTGGCTAGCATTGTAGTTGAAGACACTTTCTACAGTGATGTTTTGAAGGGTTTCATTTTGCATACCCATTGAGCCACCCTTAACAGCTGACGCACGCGCACGTTCTTGCTGTTCTTTCATAGCTGCTTCAAAACCTTCACGGTCTACAGTCATACCAGCTTCTTCAGCGATTTCTTCAGTCAGTTCAACTGGGAATCCATAAGTGTCGTAAAGTTTAAATACATCTGAACCAGCAATGACAGATTGACCTTTTTCTTTCAAGTCAGCTACAATGCCTTGGGCAAAGTGTTGACCTGAGTGAAGGGTACGGGCAAATGACTCTTCTTCACTCTTAACGATTTTCTCAATAAAGTCACGTTTTTCAAGTACTTCTGGGTAGTAGCTTTCCATGATTTTTCCAACGGTTGGAACGAGTTTGTAAAGGAAAGGCTCGTTGATTCCCAATTTTTGACCATGCATAGAAGCACGACGAAGGAGACGACGAAGGACGTAACCACGACCTTCATTTCCAGGAAGGGCACCATCACCGATGGCAAATGAAAGTGAACGGATGTGGTCAGCGATAACCTTAAAGCTCATGTTGTCGCCATCTTGGTCATAGACCTTACCAGACAATTTCTCCACTTCACGAATGATTGGCATGAAGAGGTCTGTTTCGAAGTTGGTCTTAGCCCCTTGGATAACAGCCACCAAACGCTCCAAACCAGCTCCCGTATCAATGTTCTTGTGTGGTAATTCCTTATACTCGCTACGAGGAACAGCAGGGTCTGCGTTAAATTGTGACAAAACGATGTTCCAGATTTCGATATAACGGTCGTTTTCAATATCTTCTGCAAGAAGGCGAAGACCGATATTTTCTGGGTCAAAAGCTTCTCCACGGTCAAAGAAAATCTCTGTATCTGGTCCAGAAGGTCCTGCACCGATTTCCCAGAAGTTATCTTCGATTGGAATTAAGTGGCTTGGGTCCACTCCCACTTCAATCCAGCGGTTGTAAGAATCTTTATCATCTGGATAGTAAGTCATGTAAAGTTTCTCAGCTGGGAAGTCAAACCATTCTGGGCTGGTCAAAAGCTCATAAGCCCAAGTGATGGCTTCGTCACGGAAGTAATCCCCGATAGAGAAGTTCCCCAACATTTCAAACATGGTATGGTGACGTGCAGTCTTCCCTACGTTTTCGATGTCGTTGGTACGGATAGCCTTTTGAGCATTGGTAATACGTGGATTTTCAGGGATAATGGTCCCGTCAAAGTATTTCTTAAGGGTTGCTACTCCAGAGTTGATCCACAAAAGAGTTGGGTCATTTACAGGAACCAAGCTCACTGATGGTTCTACTGAGTGACCTTTGGTCGCCCAGAAATCAAGCCACATTTGGCGTACTTGTGCACTAGATAGTTGTTTCATATTGTCTCCTTATTTACTTGTTTAATGTGATTGGCTTTCCAGCATTTCCACATAGTCAATCGCTACACAGAGGGAAATGACTAGGTCTGCATAAGCGTCCTCCAGAACCGTTACGGTATAGGTAGAGGTCAGATGGAAAAGTTCCTTCTTAATTTCTGCAATCAGCTGATCGCGATCATCCAGCAATTTGAAATTTAAATCCCAGATATTGCCCTCGATACGAAGACCTAGATTATCAAACTCATACTTATCTCGCCAGACGGTCAACTTCTTACGAATGACAAAACTCGAGCCATCCCGAAGCTGAATCTCAAAACGAGGTAGCAAGGTCAAGATTTCTTTACTGATCTGACTGACTTGTTCACCATTAGCATCATAGATGGTAAAAGTTTTGGGAATCTTAAAAAATGATCCCTCTACCTGATAGGCGATTTCTCCCCTGTCATCCTTGATAGCGAAGCGTTCGCCTCCAAGACGAAACTTTTGTTTGACAAGAAATGTTTTCATCAACACCTCCAAAAAATCAAAAGACAAGCTCATATCACGAAGGGCGAAAAACCGCGGTACCACCTTCATTCAATGAACTTGTCATTCTCTTGTTCTTATGCAATTGTTAAATTGAGTAGCATGACTTCCTAGCTTAGATGGCTCGCAGCACCGCCATTTCTCTGGACTAAGACAACTGAAAATCAATTCTCAACTTTCTTATTATAACGTTTTTTTAAGTCTGCGTCAACTGGAAATGATTCTAACCAAATAGCATGTGTTAGCCATAAGTTAACTTTCTGCATTAACCTCTTAATTTATCTATATCTACTTCGTGATGTTTGAGAATTTTTGGGCTTATAAATTGAAATTTTAATTCTTGTATTTTCCAAACGAACCTCTTCCCCTGCCTTAGGTCTTTGATCAACCACTGTTCCTTCAGCAGTACCCTCAGGAGCACTGGCTACTTCCACTATTTCAATATTAGCTTCTTTTATACCAACAATATTGATTAAATTATTTTTGGTAAACTCTAAACTAGAACCAATATAACTTGGTATTGTAGCACTAGTTCGTTTTTTTGCAACAGTCAAAATAATACC
The DNA here is from genome assembly GCF_013277455.1 of Streptococcus sp. 5346. Taxonomy (GTDB): domain Bacteria; phylum Bacillota; class Bacilli; order Lactobacillales; family Streptococcaceae; genus Streptococcus. The sequence continues at coordinate 25,235 of NZ_VMMY01000003.1, read as the reverse complement.
TGATGAATCATTCAAATCATATAAAGTTCCCTCTGACAAACTCTGACGTAAAATTGTACCGGGAGAATATTCATCACTTTCTTCTTCCTCAACTTTTATATGATTCTCAGTAATTTTTCTACTCTTCAATTCTGATATAGCATCAGATTTACTTAAACCAATAAGGTTTCCAATATATACTTTTGTAGCCTGTGGTCTAGAAGAGGCAGAACTTGTTGATGAAGTTTGTTTATCTTTAGATTTATTTCCACCAAGAGAAGCTTGCTTTGTAGAACTTGTGGAGGTGGAAGATACAACACTAGAACTACTATTTAAAATAGCAGTTTTATCTTCATTATTTTTTTTGCTAGGAGTAAATAGGATGTACAATGCACCTACTACAAACAATAAAAAAACAAGAATAAAAGGAATAAAATACATCATTCTTCGTCTTTTTTCATTTTGTCTATTAATTTCTTTAACTTCTTCTAGATTGGCTATTTCTTGACTCAACATCTCTTCAAGTAGAACTAACTGTTGTTCATCTGTAGCTTGTGCCATCTGTAATTTAATTTGATAAATTCTGTTTTCGTAGAAACGTTCTTCCTCCCTCTCACCTTGACGTTCTAATATGATATTTTGTTCTTTTAGTTCTGAAATCTCTAAATCTTTAAATAATCTACCTGAATTACCTGTTGCAAATTTCTTCGCCATTTTCTTCCCTCCTAATTTGCATTATAACCATGTTCTTTAGATTTTAATACTTTTTTCCAATATCGTTCACGTTGAAGTGCCTTTTGTTTTCCAACTTCATTCTTTGGAAAAATCTCTAATAAACTATATTGAAAATACTTTTTAATATAACTTATTCCATATTTTTCGACTATCTCACACAATCTTTTATTCGGATAACGATTTTCTTCCATTTCGGATTTATCATAGCCTTCACTTAAGTATGTAGACCATCTTCCGTAAACTCCATTATCTCCATAAGCAGAACCGACATAGAGCTTTCCTGTCTTAGCATCAGTAATGACATAGACACCATAAACAACTGAAAGATATTGTCTCCAAGAACTGTTTGCCCAATTTTTCTTTAATTCTTGATAAGAAAATGAAATATTTTCATAACCTGGAAAATGAGACGTTTGATTAAAATAAGAAATACTGTTTACAGATTCTACTACAACTGATTCAATTATTTTAGGATTAACATAAAACCATGATTGACCTGTATTAGTATGATTAACCAAAACTTTTTCTATAAACTTATCATACTCTTCTAATCGTTCAGCTAAAGCGAACTTAACATGATGGTTCCCATAGGTCACTTGCTTTATCTGACTATTCGTTTCTTTTATAAGATAGGCACCAACAAAGAGCCATTTATGATACTCCACTTCTATAAATTGAAACTGAATTTCGTTTCTACGATTTCGACTTTTTTTATCTGAACCATTACTTAAAATCCATGGTAAAAAATCTTCAGATCCACTGATATAATCATCAACAAAACTATAATCATCCCAATTCTTGTTAAATCGTAACTTAATACGATACCCTTTATACTCCGATTGTGACAATAACTCATTAAATCTGAAAATATCCTTCAAATATATCTTTTCATTCATATTGTATTTCTCTTTTATTTATATGGAAAATTTTGCATAATCTCTCTCTTATATCATTATACAGAAGGTCTTAATAACGGTCAAGGGCTTAAATATTTTTTCAAAGGTTTATTGAGAATTGAATTTTTCAATTTCATACTGACACTTCCATCTGATTCAAAAAAAACGAACCAGCTTGACTGATTCGTTTCGTGACTACTAACTCCTACTTCCGATACATTTTAAACTGTAGGAAGAGGTCGCTATATTTCCCTGTCCATTTATGGTCAAATTTCTCATAAACTTCTAGGTGTTTCATGGTTTCAGCATCTGGATAGAAGGCCTTGTCTTCTTTTTTCTCCTCTGGGAGTAGTTCCTTAGCTGGTAGGTTTGGTGTTGAATAGCCGACATACTCCGCATTTTTAAGAGCATTTTCGGGTTTCAACATAAAGTTGATAAAGGCATAGGCTGCGTCTTGGTTTTTGACTGTTTTGGGAATGACCATATTGTCAAACCAAAGGTTGCTGGCTTCAGTCGGAACCACATAACGTAGATTTTCATTTTTTTCTAGCATTTGGCTAGCTTCCCCAGAGAAGGTCACACCGATTGCAGCGTTATTCTGAATCATGTATCCCTTCATTTCGTCTGCCACAATAGCCTTGATATTTGGAGTCAGTTTGTAGAGTTTGTCTACTGTCTCTTCTAACTGCTGGGTATCCTTGGAGTTGAGGCTGTAGCCAAGAGAGTTGAGCCCCAGTCCTAATACCTCACGCGCCCCATCAAAGAGCATGATAGAGTTCTTATACTCTGGCTTCCAGAGGTCGTCCCAATGCTCAGGCGCTTGATCGACCATGGTTTCATTGTAGACAATTCCCAAGGTTCCCCAGAAGTAAGGGATGGAGAATTTATTACCTGGGTCAAAGGACTGGTTAAGGAACTCTGGTCCGATATTTTCAAGACCTTCAAGTTTTGAATAATCAAGCGGAACCAAGAGGTCTTCGTCCTTCATCTTATTGATCATGTATTCACTTGGAATGGCAATATCGTAGGTCGTTCCTCCCTGCTTGATTTTGGTATACATGGCTTCGTTGGAGTCAAAGGTTTCATACTGGACTTGGATTCCTGTTTCTTCAGTGAATTGCTCCAAGAGTTCTGGATCGATATAGTCTCCCCAGTTGTAGATAACCAATTTTTGACTATCTCGGCTATTGATTTTACTATCTAAATGCGTCGCAATTCCCCACAAGACCAGGATAATGGCTACAATTCCTGCTAAAAATGAATAGAGTTTTTTCATGCTTGCTCCTCCTTCTCACGTGAGATAAAGTAATATCCAACAACTAGGATAATACTAAAGAGAAAGACAAGGGCAGACAGGGCATTGATTTCTAGCGAAATCCCCTTGCGAGCACGAGAGTAAATCTCGACTGACAGGGTTGAAAAGCCATTTCCCGTTACGAAGAAGGTCACGGCAAAATCATCTAGAGAATAGGTGAAAGCCATGAAATAACCTGCAATGATAGACGGAGTCAGATAAGGAAGCATGATTTCCTTGAACATCTGAAATTGACTAGCACCAAGGTCATAGGCCGCATGAATCATGTCACCGTTCATTTCCTTGAGACGAGGCAAAACCATCAAGACCACGATAGGAATGGAGAAGGCCACATGACTAGATAGAACAGTCAAAAAGCCAAGTGAAAACTTGAGTTGGGTAAAGAGAATCAAGAAGCTGGCACCAATCATAACATCAGGCGCAACCATGAGGATATTATTGAGTGAAAGAAAGGCTTCTTGGTATTTCTTACGAGACTGGTAGATGTAAATGGCACCAAAAGTCCCGATAACAGTCGCAATCAAGGCTGATAGGAAGGCCAAGAAAAATGTCTGAGTCACAATCAACATAAGACGACCATCGCCAAACATAGTTTTAAAATGACTCAAGCTAAAGCCTGTAAAGCTGTTCATGTCGTTGCCTGCATTAAAGGCATAACCAATCAGGTAAAAGATAGGCAGGTAGAGGACAAGAAAGACCAGTCCCAGATAAAGGTTGGCAAATTTTTTCATCGTTCTCTCCTTTCCTTGGTCACCCACATGGTGATGAACATGGTCAAGATGAGAATTACACCGATGGTTGAACCCATACCGTAGTTGTCATTGGTCAGGAAGTTCTGCTCAATGGCTGTACCTAGTGTGATAACTCGGTTTCCACCAATCAAACGGGTCAGCATGAAGAGACTCAAGCTGGGGATAAAGACAGACTGGACCCCACTTCTCACTCCGTTCATAGATAGAGGGAAAATGACATGACGGAAGGTTTCCCACTTGGTCGCACCAAGGTCGTAGCTGGCATTGATGAGATTGTTATCCATATCGTCCAAGACATTGAAAATCGGCAAAATCATAAAGGGAAGCTCGATGTAGCTTGCGACAAAGATAAAGGAGAAATCGGTAAAGAGCAACTGTTGTGAGCCGATTCCGATAAATTCCAAGAATTGGTTAATAGAGCCATTCTGACCAAAAATTCCGATAAAGGCATAGGCTTTAAGGAGCAAATTGATCCAGGTTGGCAGAATAATCAGCATGAGCCAGAGTTGACGGTGCTTGAGACGGGTCAAAAAGAGGGCTGTTGGATAGCTGATAAGGAGGGTCACAAAGGTCACAATTCCTGCATAGAGTACAGAGTTGAAACTCATTTTGAGATAAGTCAAGTTTTGTGACGCAAAGTATGACTTATAATTTTCTAAACTGAACTGGCCTTCAATGTTGAAAAAGGATTGACCGAAAATCAAGACCAAGGGTGCCAACACAAAGAGGGCAATCCAAAGCATGTAGGGCACTACAAAGAGTTTAGAGCTTGTTTTCTTCATCTCTTTCCTCCTCGATCGCGTTAATCAGACCTGCTTCTTGCTCTTCGATTTCCACGTACTCCTCGATACGAGCATCGAACTCTTCTTCAGTTTCGTTGAGACGCATGATGTGAATATCTTCTGGTTCAAAGTCCAGACCGATTTCCTCACCCACGATGGCCTTACGAGTTGAGTGGATCATCCATTCATTTCCAAGTTCGTCATAGGCGATAATTTCATAGTGCACCCCACGGAAGAGCTGGGTATCCACCTTAACTTGGAGCTTGCCTTCTTCAGGAAGGGTAATCCGCAAGTCCTCTGGACGAATGACAACCTCAACAGGTTCATTTGGCTTCATCCCCCCATCAACCGCTTCAAAGCGTTTGCCGTTAAACTCAACCAAGTAGTCCTCAATCATGGTTCCTGGCAAGATATTTGACTCACCGATAAAGGTGGCAACAAAGTGATTGATCGGCTCATCGTAGATATCCACAGGTGTTCCAGACTGGACAATCTCGCCATCATTCATAACGAAAATCCAGTCACTCATAGCCAGGGCTTCTTCCTGATCGTGAGTGACAAAGACAAAGGTAATGCCCAATCGTTGTTGCAGTTCACGCAGTTCGTACTGCATATCTGTTCTTAATTTCAAGTCCAGCGCTGACAGAGGCTCGTCCAGCAAAACCACACGGGGTTGGTTGATGATGGCACGGGCAATAGCCACACGCTGACGTTGTCCTCCAGAGAGTTTACGGATGGAACGTTTTTCGTAACCTTCCAACTGAACCATCTTGAGAACTTCCGCTACGCGTTTCTCGATTTCTTTCTTGTCAATTTTACGCAAGCGGAGCGGAAAGGCAACATTTTCAAACACATTCATATGTGGAAACAAGGCATAGGATTGGAAGACTGTATGGACGTCTCGCTTGTTGGTTGGAATGTCATTGATACGGACACCATCCAGCAAAATATCTCCTGTCGTCGCATCCAGTAAACCTGCAATGATGTTAAGGATAGTTGATTTCCCTGAACCAGATGCGCCTAGAAGGGTGTAGAATTTCCCTTCTTCCAACTCAAAGTTGATGTCTTTGAGAACCTTAGTGTTGCTGTCTTCAAAAACTTTAGAGACGTTTTTGAATTCAATAATTGGTTTTTTCAATTGTCATTTATTCCTTCTTTTTCATAGATTAACAGATCAGGGCTCTGTCAGGCCACTACTACCTCGTGTAGGAGATTGAACTGCCTACATTCTTCTGCACTAACGATAGGCTTTCACCCCCTTTCCATGACATAGCAGCAGCTTTTCAACTACAGCTTCCTACTTGCTTTCACCTAAAATACGGACTTCTCTCTCAAGAGTAACGCCAGAGTGTTCCTTGACTTTTTCGATAACAGACTCAATCAAGTCTTCGTAGTCTTTGGCCGTTCCGTCAGCAACATTGATCATAAATCCTGCGTGCTTTTCAGACACTTCTACGCCACCGATACGATAGCCTTTCAAGCCAGCTTCTGAAATTAACTGACCTGCAAAATGCCCGACTGGACGCTTAAAGACCGAACCACAAGATGGATATTCCAAAGGTTGCTTGAGTTCACGCAGGTGCGTCAAGCGGCCCATTTCCTGCTTGATAACCTGATGGGTTCCTGGGGCTAGGGCAAATTTAGCTGACAAGACAACTGCACCAGACTCCTGAATAGCTGAATGGCGGTACCCAAAAGCCAAATCTTTGGCAGACAGGGTCTCGATTTCTCCATCCTTAGTCAAGACCTTACAAGACTGCAAGATGTGAGCAATCTCGCCACCATAGGCACCCGCATTCATAAAGACAGCACCACCGACACTTCCAGGAATGCCACAAGCAAACTCAAAGCCAGTCAAACTATGACGGAGGGCAATGCGAGTTGTTTCAATCAAGTTAGCACCAGCTTCAGCTTCGATAGTATAGCCATCAACGGAAACGTTATTGAGCTTGTCACACAAGATGACAAATCCACGAATCCCACCGTCACGAACAATGATGTTGCTAGCATTCCCAAGAACCATCCAAGGGATATTTTCTTGATTGGCAAATTTAACAATGCGCGCCAACTCAAAACGATTTCGTGGAAAGACCAAATAATCGGCCTCTCCACCTACTTTTGTATAACTATAGCTATGCAAGGGTTCCTTGAAACGGATATCAATCCCTTCTAAGATTTCAAGCATTTTTTCTCTTACAGACATGTCACTCTTCCTTTTACAAAATTCATTCCATTATACCATTTTTAGAGACATTTGACGACCATAAAAAGACCTTGTTTGGATTTTGCATAAGAAAAAGAGGTTTCCCCCTCTTCTTATGATTTTTTGCAAAAGATTGCCTTTGTTCCATAGGCAACCAGAACGAGCTCTAATGCTAGGACAACTTCCACCAAGACTGGATTGGTCAGCCAGCCAACTTGGACTAGAGATGGTGCTAAGTCAAAGAAGGCATGTAGGCCATAGGCTGCTAGGAGATAAATCCATTTCTTCTGGCGAACAGCTTGGTAAACCCAAACAGTCAAGAGTAATTGGAAACCTAGCGCCAAGATTCGCTCAAAACCAAGTAAATAAATCTGCCAGACTGATAGCGACTGAATAGTTTTCAACATATTTTCAGACAGCAATTGCATAACCTGTGGATTCTGAGTTTGAACTGCTGAGAGAACGATGTAGAGATTAATCAAACTAGCAAGGCCTAGGAAAATCAATTCCAAGCCACCATGCCCCAGTCCATAGGCCAAGGCATCTGCCTTTTCCAAACTTCTCTTTTTCTCCAACCATTTGAAGAAAACAAGACGAGCAGTTTCCTCAAAAAATGCTGCCATGGCTAGGCCATAGATGATATAAACAAGCGGTTGTTCTTGCAAGAGGGCAATACTACCGTCTTTTTGAGGATGCAAAACTAAGATATGCACCAGTTTTTCCAAAATCTGTGAAGAGACAAAGAAGGCAACAGCCCCCAAGCCCAAGACAGCTAGATTAATCTGGTATTTCTTTTTGGCATACCAAATGCTCCCTATCAAGAAAGCCAGCAACAGCACCATGGTAATGATAATATGAATGGTCATTTTCTTCTCCTATTCCGCCTTTTCAATATCTTTTTTCATCTCGTCAACATTGAACTTAGCAAACAAGTATTGACGGTCTTGGACTGGGAAACGTTGATCCAATTGGTCAACAGCTCCCACCTCGATAATGCCTTCCTTGATGACAAAGTCCATGACATGACCACCGAAGGTCAAATCATCTGAGATGAAGTGCAGATGGTAGCCTGCCACACTAACCCCATGGAAAATCTCTGGCGTCCAGAAACCAACAATGGTTCCTGCTACATTGTCACGACTATATTCAGGTTGGTGGGTTGCGACCTCAGCAAACTTGGTATCTGGTGTCGACTTAGGAATCATGCGCACATGCATATGCGAAAATTCCCCACGAATCTTGATCGAGCGGAAAAGATTTTCCCCATCATAATAAGACTCGATTCGTTCTTCCAATTCCTTGTCCGTCATCTCAAAGCGCTGGCGGAAAATAACCTCTGCCTGATGTGGTACTACTGCTGCATAAGGAATAAGGGCATCTGGTGATACTTCTACAATTTCTGGTTGTTCTCCTGAGCCTTTGGCCTGATAGGCCTTGCCATCTAAGACAATCAATTCTCCATCAATAGAATCCAAGGTTCCCAAACCAAGGTCACCATGTTCTAGCAATTCTCCTACTGTCATAGTACCACCATAAAGGCCAGCCATCAAGGCTCCAAGGGTATTGTATTGAAATAATTTCACTGGTTCCTGCACGTTCTTATCCATTCACTTTCTTATCTGTTATACTCAATGAAAATCAAAAAGCAAACTAGGAAGCGAGCCGCAGGTTGCTCAAAGCACTGCTTTGAGGTTGTAGATAGATAAGACTGACGAAGTCAGCTCAAAACACTGTTTTGAGGTTGTGGATAGAACTGACGAAGTCAGTAACCATATCTACGGCAAGGCGAAGCTGACGTGGTTTGAAGAGATTTTCGAAGAGTATTATTCTATAAATCTTACTCCTAAGTATACCACATTTGCCCCTAGATGTGAACGAGAGAAACACCCTAGACATTGCCAAGAAGGAAAAAAAAGGGTACAATGTAACAAAATCAAGGGAGGTCTGGAATGAAGAGACAAAGCAAGTACCAAGAGGTCGTTTCCTATCTGAAAAACGGTATCGAGTCTGGACGCTTTCCAACGGGAAGTCGCCTGCCTTCTATCCGTCAACTGAGCCTTGACTTTCACTGCAGCAAGGACACTATTCAACGCGCCCTGCTGGAATTACGGCACGAACAATACCTATATGCCAAGCCCCAGAGTGGTTACTATGTCCTAGAACAAGGGCAACACCAGGATCTAGAAATCGAAGTCACTGACGAACATGCCAGTGCCTATGACGATTTCCGACTCTGTGTCAATGAAACCTTAATTGGCCGGGAAAACTACCTCTTCAACTACTATGACAACCAAGAAGGTTTAGAAGACTTAAGACAATCCATTCATAAACTCCTCTTTGATCAAGCTCTCTATTGCAAAGCTGACCAACTGGTACTGACTTCTGGAACCCAACAAGCCCTTTTTATTCTCTCTCAAATTTCCTTCCCTAGCCAAGCCAAGGAAATCTTGGTGGAACAACCGACCTACCATCGGATGAATCGCCTCTTGATTGCTCAGGGTCTGGACTATCAAACGATTGAACGAGGCATTGATGGAATTGACTTGGAGGAACTGGAAAGCCACTTCAAAACAGGAAAAATTAAGTTTTTCTATACCATTCCTCGTTTTCACTATCCTCTGGGGCATTCCTATTCAGAGCAGGACAAACGGGCTATTCTTGACTTAGCTGCCAAGTATGGTGTCTATATCGTCGAAGACGATTATCTGGGGGATTTGGACTCCAAGAAGGGCCAGACCTTCCACTATCTAGATACAGAGGAGCGGGTCATTTACATCAAGTCCTTCTCAACCAGCCTCTTTCCAGCCCTGCGAATTACGGCACTCATCCTTCCAAATGCTATCAAAGAAGCCTTTGTGGCCTACAAAAATATCCTAGACTACGACAGCAACCTCATCATGCAAAAGGCCCTGTCACTCTATATTGACAGTCAATTATTTGAGAAAAACCGGCTAGCTCGCTTGTCCAATCAGGAAGACTACCAAAAACAAATCGAGGAAAGACTAGCTAACACTCCTTGTCCCCTTCCTCATTATCCCCTACACGATGGTTTATTACTTGATCTCATACAGTACCCTAAAATTGCCAGTCTCAAGCACAGCCAACTGGGCTTGGATTTCTTTGAAGAGGCTTACTTGGGTGCCTGCCCTTATCAATTTGCCAAGGTGTCCTTAGATAATCTTGAAAATGTTTTAGACTATTTAAAAGCAGAATTGGACTGACTTCCAACTCTGCTTTTTTCTTATACTCTTCGAAAATCTCTTCAAACCACGTCAGCGTCGACTTACCGTAGATATATGTAACTGACTTCGTCAGTCTTATCTACAACCTCAAAGCAGGGCTTTGAGCAACCTGCGGCTAGCTTCCTAGTTTGCTCTTTGATTTTCATTGAGTATTATTCTTCAACTTCTGTTAGGCTTGCTGCTTTTTCAAGATATTTTTGGTAGGTGCCGTCATCCTTGAGTTTTTGGATGACCTTGTCCACCACTTCTTTCAAATCTGCACTATTTTTTCTAAGGGCAACTGCATTAGCTTCGCCATCCTTCATTTTCAAGCTGACAGTTGCGACAGCTAGGTCTGCATTTTTAGCAGCATAGCTAAGCGCAACAGGCTCATCCATGTGAACAGCATCTACTTTTCCAGCCTGCAATTCATTAACTGCTTCACCCATATTGGTTAGGGAAGTTAATTGAGCTTTTGGCAATTGTTCCTTGACCATTGATTCTGGAACAGTCCCTTTTTGGGCTGCAATATTAGCACTTTCAAGGCTAGTTAAATCCTTGTATTTTTCTACATCAGCCTTACGAACCAAGAAACTAATCTTGTTTTCATAGTAGGGGATTGAAAAATCAAAGACTTCTTTTCTCTCGTCAGTAGCGCTAATTCCCGCAACTGCTAGGTCAGCCTTACCTGTTTGAAGACTGGTCAAAACATTGTCAAAACTCATGCTTGAGATTTCCAATTTCACCCCAAGTTCATCAGCAATAGCTTGAGCCATATCAATGTCCGCACCGACAACCTGATTTTTTCCGTCAACCAATGATTGGAACTCAAAGGGTGCATAGTCAGGACTGGTCGCCACAACTAATTTCCCCTTTTGCTTAATGGCCTCAACAGCTGACTGAGAACCATTCGAACCCGACTGGCAAGCTACCAAGAAGAAACTTGCAAGAAAACTACATAAAACAAATATCCATTTTTTTGATTTCATAAATAAACAACCTCTCTGTTAATTTTGTATAATTATAACGCTATCCAAGTTACTTGTCAAGTGTTTTTTGAATTTTTATCTTAAAAATATTTTTTTCATTCAAGAAAAGGAGCTATCAGTTGATTTACAGCTCCTTTTTATACAGAATGAACCTATTTTATAGTTCGACAATCTTACCTGTTTCAAAGTAAACAACCCATTCACAGATATTCTTGGCATAGTCTCCAATGCGTTCCAAGAAGGCAATCACTTGGAAGTAATCACGACCTGTAACAATGGCATCAGGATTTTTCTTGATTTCTTCTGTAGCCAAGTCACGAATGCTATCAAAATAATGGTTGATTTTTTCATCCATGGCTGCTACTTCATATGCCTGATCCACTGAACCATTCAGATAGAGTTCAAGGGCTGCTTCGACGAAGTTCTTGACATCGCGACCCATTCTCTTGATTTCTTCTTCAACAGCTGGGATACGTTGCTCCCCCTTCATACGAATTGCTGCTTTTGCAATGGAAACGGCATGGTCACCCATACGTTCCAAGTCAGATACGGCTTTTAAGACTGTTAGAACTGTACGCAAATCTTGAGAAACGGGTTGTTGAAGGGCAATCATTTCAAATGATTTTTTCTCCAATTTCACTTCGTATTCATTTACTTCTGCATCGTCTTCGATGACTTCTTTGGCCAAATCACGGTCGTGCGTAACAAAGGCACGTACCGTACGATTGATTTGGGATAGCACTTCTTGTCCCATAGCGTAGAACTGGTTGTGCAATTTCTCCAAATCTTCTTCAAATTGAGAACGTAACATCATTTATCTCCTTATCCAAATTTTCCTGAAATATAATCTTCTGTTTCCTTGTGTTGTGGGTTGAGGAACATCTTCTTGGTATCGTTAAACTCAATCAAATCTCCATCTAGGAAAAATCCTGTCTTGTCAGAGATACGAGAGGCTTGTTGCATAGAACGCGTAACCAAAAGCATGGTGTATTTATCTTTTAGGCCATACAAGGTTTCCTCAATCTTACCAGCCGAGATAGGGTCCAAGGCTGAAGTCGGTTCATCCAAAAGAATGATTTTAGGACTGGTTGCCAAGACACGAGCAACACAAACACGTTGCTGTTGTCCACCTGAAAGCCCGATAGCTGAATCATGCAGGCGATCCTTGACCTCATCCCAGATAGAGGCTCGTTGCAAGGCTTTTTCTACCGCTTCATCCAGAACCTGCTTATCCTTAACTCCATTGATACGAAGCCCGTAAACAACATTTTCGTAGATAGACATAGGGAAAGGGTTTGGTTGTTGGAAAACCATACCGATTTCCTTCCGCAATTCAACTGTATCTGTACGCGGACTGTAGATGTTGTGGCCGTTGTAAACCACCGAACCAGTTGTGGTTACCTCTGGATTGAGGTCCCCCATGCGGTTGATAGCCTTGAGGAGGGTTGATTTCCCTGATCCAGATGGACCAATCAAGGCTGTAATTTCCTTAGGTTGGAAAGATAGGGAAACACTATTCAAGGCCTTTTTTTGATTGTAGTAAACGGACAGGTCTGACACCTGTAAAATCGCTTCTGTCATACTGTTTCCTTTCTATCCAAAGTGTCCTGTTACATAGTCATTGGTTGACTGTAATTTGGCATTTTGGAAAATATTAGAGGTCTTATCGTACTCAATCAAGTCACCCAAGTAGAAAAATCCTGTGTAGTCACTAGCACGCGCAGCCTGCTGCATACTGTGGGTCACGATGATAATGGTAAAATCCTTCTTCAACTCCAGCATGGTTTCTTCAAGTTGAGCAGTCGCAATCGGATCCAAGGCTGACGCTGGCTCATCCATCAAGAGGATATCTGGTTTAACAGAAATAGCACGAGCGATACAGAGACGTTGCTGCTGACCACCTGAAAGGGTCAAGGCTGACTTGTGCAAATCGTCTTTGACCTGGTCCCAAAGGGCAGCCTGACGAAGAGAGGTTTCTACAATTTCATCCAAGACTTGCTTGTCCTTAACCCCTGCACGTTCATGGGCAAAAGTAATATTGCGGTAGATAGACTTGGCAAAGGGATTTGGGCGTTGGAAGACCATTCCAATGTGCTTACGCATCTCATAGACGTTGATTTCTGGACGGTTGACATCAATCCCTTGGTAGAGGATTTGACCTGTGACCTTGGCAATATCAATAGTATCATTCATACGGTTGAGACTGCGGAGGTAGGTTGATTTCCCTGAACCAGAAGGGCCAATTAAGGCTGTAATTTTATTTTTTTCAAATTGCATATCGATGCCCTTGATAGATTCATTTTTACCGTAGTAAACATGTAAATCCTTAGTAGAGAGGGCCACTTTCTCTTCAGGAAAGGTGATGATATGCTTTTCATCCCAATTATATTTTGACATGGCTTCTCCTTTAGGCAGCGGTTAATTTCTTATGTAGGTAGCTTCCGAGTTTGCGAGCTCCAAAGTTAAAGATGAGGATAAAGATGAGGAGCACGGCCGCAGAACCTGCTGATACGATAGTTCCATCAGGAATAGTACCTTCACTATTGACTTTCCAGATGTGGACAGCCAAGGTTTCTGCTTGACGAAAGATAGAGATTGGGCTGGTCACACTGAGAATATTCCAGTTAGACCAGTCAAGGGCTGGAGCGGATTGTCCTGCAGTATAGATCAAAGCAGCCGCCTCACCAAAGATTCGACCAGAGGCCAAGACAACACCAGTCACAATACCTGGTAGGGCTTCTGGAATGACAACATGGACAACTGTCTCCCAACGAGAAATTCCAAGGGCCAAGCCGGCCTCACGTTGCGTATGGTGAACGTGTTTCAAGCTGTCTTCAACATTACGAGTCATCTGAGGCAAGTTAAAGACTGTCAAGGCCAAGGCACCTGAAATGATTGAAAATCCATACTCAAACTGAACTACAAAGATCAAGTAACCAAAGAGACCTACAACCACTGATGGCAGTGAAGACAAGATTTCAATACAGGTTCTGACAAAATTGGTCACAGGACCTTTCTTGGCATATTCAGCTAGGAAAATCCCAGCCCCCATAGACAAGGGCACAGAAATAATCAAGGTAATAACCAGAAGGAAGAAGGAATTATAGAGCTGAATTCCAATCCCTCCACCTGCTTGGTAAGAAGAGGATTTGCCAGTCAAGAAAGACCAAGAGATGTGAGGCAAACCACGAACCAAGATATAAAGAATCAAGGATGCCAGGATGGCAACGATAATTCCTGCAATTGAGTAGAGGACAGCTGTTGCAATTTTATCTAATTTCTTAGCGTGCATAGTTTTTCTTTCCTCTTTCTTTCGTAATCAATTTAATCACACTGTTGAAGGCCAAACTCATCAAAAGCAAGACTAAGGCCAGTGACCAGAGAACGTTATTATCAACTGTACCCATGACGGTATTTCCGATACCCATCGTCAACACAGAAGTCAAGGTCGCAGCAGGTGTTGTTAGTGAAGTTGGGACTACGGCTGAGTTTCCAACCACCATCTGAATGGCCAAGGCCTCACCAAAGGCACGCGCCATTCCAAATACCACTGCTGTAAAAATCCCTGAACGCGCCGCCTTCAAGGTCACGCGCCAGATAGTTTGCCAACGAGTTGCCCCCATAGCCAAACTAGCTTCGCGGTAATGACGAGGCACCGCACGCAAACTGTCCGTTGTCATAAAGGTTACCGTCGGTAAAATCATGACAAAGAGAACGAAAATCCCTGACAAAATCCCAAAACCAGTTCCGCCAAAGACGCTACGGACAAAGGGAACAACGACCTGCAAACCGATAAATCCATACACGACTGAAGGAATCCCAACTAGCAATTCAATGGCTGGTTGCAAGATTTTTGCCCCCTTTGGTGATACTTCTGTCATAAAGACTGCCGCACCGATGGCAAAAGGAGTTGCGATAAGGGCTGATAGGATTGTGACAATAAAGGAACCCAAAATCATAGGAAGGGCACCAAATTGTTTACCTGAAGGATTCCAAGTTTGGCCAAATAGGAAATCAAAGATATTAACCCCGTTTACAAAGAAGGTCGACAAACCTTTTTGGGCTACGAAAATCAAAATCATGGCCACAATGATGACAATCAAAGACAGACAGGCAAAGGTCAAGCCTTTTCCAAGTTTCTCTAAACGAGAGTTCTTTGAGGGAGAAAGTAATTTTTTAGCTAATTCTTCTTGATTCATTAGTGACTCCCTTCTAGTGCTGTCACCGTTCCTACAGCATCTTTTTCAACCTTCATTTCCTTAACAGAAATGTAACCCATCCCCTTAACGATTCCACTTTGCGCTTCATCTGAGAGGACAAAGTTAAGGAATTCTGCCACCAATTCATTTGGTTGACCTAGGGTATACATGTGTTCGTAAGACCACAAAGGCCAGTTATTGGTCGTAACATTTTCTGAAATCGGCTCATAGCCATTCAACTTCATGCGTTTCACCGAGTCATCCACATAGGCAAAAGCTAGGTAAGAAATGGCTCCTGGTGTTTGGGAAACAATGTTTTTGACCATCCCGTTTGAATCCTGTTCTTGACTCTGCATAGCAGATTGGCCATCCATAACAACACTATCAAAGGTTGCACGCGAACCAGAACTTGCCGCGCGGTTGATAATGGAAATGGCTAGGTCTTTCCCACCGACTTCTTTCCAGTTGGTCACTTGACCTGTGAAGATGCTACGGAGTTGTTCAGTTGTCAGATTTTCAACGTCAACTTCCTTATTTACAATCACTGCCAAGCCCGCTACAGCAACCTTGTGGTCTACTAGAGCGGATGCGTTGATACCGTCTTTTTCCTCGGCAAATACGTCTGAATTTCCTACATCAACGGCTCCAGATTGAACCTGAGACAGACCTGTACCAGATCCTCCACCTTGGACGTTGACTGTTTTTCCAACGTGCAGAGAGCCAAATTCATCTGCTGCTGCCTCGACCAAGGGCTGAAGAGCCGTTGAGCCAACAGCTGTCATGGATTCTCCACGATCAATCCAGCTAGCACATCCCGCCAAAGAACCTGCCAGCAAAAGAGCCGCAAGGGATAGAGCGAGTTTTTTCCTTTTTTTCACTGTTTTTCTCCTTGAAAATAATGGTGAATGCTGTGAATTTTTTCAACTATTTATTTATGTTTTTCTTTTGATAATTGGGAGCCAACTAAAGTTTTTATACTCAATGAAAATCAAAGAGCAAACTAGGAAACTAGCTGCAGGTTGCTCAAAGCACCGCTTTGAGGTTGTAGATAAGACTGACGAAGTCAGTCACATATATACGGCAAGGCGACGTTGACGCGGTTTGAATTTGATTTTCGAAGAGTATTAGCTTGGTTTTACTAGAAATTTGCTCAGTTGCCTTGCCACCAATTTTGACTTAAAATGAAAGACAATTTGAAAAAAATCCATACTTCCACTATAACATAGACAAGCTACTTTGACTAGCATTTTCACTTGAATCTGAGGCCTTTTGGAAAATAATTTTTCAAAACATTTCCAGTCACCTTAGCAAAGCCCAAACCATTTCCTTGAACTAAAACTTGGTACCAACCATTTGGCAGACTGTCCGCCAGCTGAACGGTTTCTCCAGCCACATACTTGACAAACGCTTCTTGGTCAATTTCAACCGACTGCTTGACCTGACTCGGTTTCAAGGCTAGACCAAGAGCGAAACTAGGCTCAAAGCGTTTCTTCTTAAAGGTACCCAGATGCAGGCCATTCCGAGCAATCTTGAGCTTCCCTAAATCTGGCAAGAGTTCTGGCAAGAGATAGAGTTGGTCACCAAAAGTCTGCAAGATCCCCCTTAGATTGATCTTCAAGTGGTTTTGAGCAAATTCCTGCCACAAGGCAACTTGTTCACGGCTGAGATTACTCTTACTTGCCTTACATTTAGGTGCTAGATTTTCCCCTTTAAATTGTAAATGAGCGACAAACTGACCCTCTCCCTTAAAATGATGAGGGTACATCCGAGCCGTTTCTGGCAAGTCAATACCAGCTACCATTCCATTGATATGCTCTACTGGCAACAAGTCAAAATCATACTCTTCCAGCAACCACTTGACAATCTCTTCGTTTTCCTCGGGTGCCCAGGTACAGGTTGAATAAACCAAGCGACCACCTTCAGCTAGCATGGTTACTGCATCTTCCAGAATTTCTTTTTGCAAGTTAGCGCATTGACTCGGATAATCAAGGCTCCAATAGTCCATAGCATCTGGTTGCTTACGGAACATCCCTTCACCAGAGCACGGGGCATCAAGGACAATGAGGTCAAAATAGCCTTTAAAAACCTTGGCCAAGCGGTCAGCAGATTCATTGGTCACCACGACATTTGTCGTTCCAAAGCGCTCCATGTTTTCTACTAAAATCTTAGCCCGTTTGCTTGAAATTTCATTGGAAATAAGGAGACCCTCCCCTACTAGATAGGCTGCCAGCTGAGTTGATTTTCCACCAGGTGCAGCAGCCAAATCCAAGACTTTCATACCAGGACTGGGCTGGGCTACCTGAGCAACCATCTGAGCAGCAGGTTCTTGCGAATAAACTAAACCAGTAGCATGCTCAGGCGATTTCCCTGAAACCTTCCCATAATGTCCCCAAGGAGTTTGAGGAATGGCATCAGGAAAGGAAACTGGCGCTTCTTTTAAAGGATTGACCCGAAAGGCCGAAACCGCTTCCTCCTCAAAAGAGGCAAGAAAATCTCTTGCCTCATCTCCTAGTATCTTTTCATATTTTTCAACAAATCCTTCTGGAAATTGCATTTAAGTTCTTTTCCTTTCGTAAATATAGGACTGAATTTCCTCCAGCATCTCAAGAGGCACCATCATGACCGGCTGTCTGGTTTGAAAATCAGGAGTTTCACCAGAAAGAGTCACAACCTCATAGCCCAGACTTTCCCCTAAAATACTAGCCGCAGCATAATCCCATGGTTGCAGATAAGTAACATAGGTCAACAAACGCCCTGACAAAATCTTGGCAAAACTAATGGCCGCACTCCCATAGACACGAACACCGAGGACCGCTCGACTCAAATCAGCCAGCCCCCATTCGTTGGTTTCCAGCATGCCACTATTGCCTGCAATGAGAAAATCTCCAAGTGGTTTTGGTTTAAAGGGAGCTAGGGGCCTATCATTTAGACAAACGGGAAAGGCTCCACCACCGTGATAACAATCCCCTTTGACCACATCATAAATCAAACCAAACTGTCCCTGACCATTTTCAAAATAAGCCACCATAACAGCAAAATCTTCCTGCTGGGCTACAAAGTTATTGGTACCATCAATGGGATCAATGACCCAAACCTTGCCCTCTTGAACCGAAGCTCTCAGACAACCTTCTTCAGCACAAATCTTATCATCAGGATAACGGGACAAAATCTCACCCACCAATAGTTCCTGAACTTCCTTGTCCAGTCTGGTCACCAAGTCTGTTGGAGAGGACTTGGTCTCAACACGCAAGTCTTCCTGCATATGGTCAAGGATGTACTGACCCGCTCTCTTGACAAGCTCTTTGGCAAATTCAAATTTACTTTCCAAGAGAAATCTTTCCTTCCCCTTTTTCCTTGGCAGCCTGAACTGCTCGATAAAGCGAATAGCCACTAACCGTTTCAAATTCTCGTCCCAAACGTTTTTCTTCGCTCTTGCTTGGCACGACAGCTTTGAATCTCTTATAGGAGTCCAGTAACTTTTTAGCCTCTACCTTACCTTCATAGGCAGCTTCAACATCATTAAAAAAAGAAAGCACTGAAGCAAGTTCTTCAGTGCTCCACGACAAATCTAGTGGGTAACTATACTGTTTGTTCATTAACTAATACCAGCTCTCATTCTTGCTTCTTTTAGTTCTTGCTTACGGTAACTACGAGGGAGAAAAGCACGAATCTCATCTTCATTAAACCCGATCTGCATGCGTTTGGCATCGATAATAATTGGACGACGCAAAAGACTAGGGTACTGCTCAATTAAATGAAGCAATTCCGATACCGAGATACTCTCTACATCAATATTCAATTTTTGAAAAATTTTTGAACGAGTTGAAATGATGTCATCAGTACCATTTTCGGTCAAGGAAAGGATGTGTTGCAATTCTTTTCTTGTTAAAGGACTGGTCATGATATTGTGTTCCACAAAGGGAACCTTATGTTTTTCTAACCAGGCCTTAGCCTTACGACATGATGTACAGCTCGGTGATAGAAATAGTGTAATCATGCTTTTCTCTTCTTATCTATACTTTGCTAATTCTATTATACAAAAAAATAAAGCGCTTGACTAGGGATTTTTAGAAAAAAAAGCCTATTTTTCAAGAAAAATAGACTGTTTGCGAACGATTGAGGCAATGTAGATTTAGTTAATTCACTCTTATACTCTTCGAAAATCAAATTCAAACCGCGTCAACGTTGCCTTGCCGTACTCAAGTACAGCCTGCGGCTAGTTTCCTAGTTTGCTCTTTGATTTTCATTGAGTATTAACGATAGTTTCGAATCACACACCTAATTTATACATGTAAAATAAAAACATCTTTCGTTTCACTTCCTACGACTTTTTAGATAAAGATAGCCAAAGAAGCTTTCATAGAGGGCGAAAAAGAGGAGGAAGGCATGAAGGAAGAAGGTCTCTGGCAAAATCAGTATAACAGGATCCTTGGCTGGGTCAAAAAGCCAGGTATCATCTCCCACAAAGAGAATTTGATGGAACAGAGTAAAGAATTGGTCAAAACCAATCAAAACTCCTCCAAGCCCAATCAGTAAAGGCAAAACCACTAGAGCCAAAAGCCCTTTACTAAATAGAGACAAGAAGTCTTTTTTCACAATCCCTTTGACAAAGAAATAGAAACTTGGCAGGGTAACTAGGGCAACTAGCTGAACCAAATGAAAGAGATTCTTGACCACTGCGAAATGGTGCAGACCAGCTGCTGACGAACGAAAATCTGGCATCTCTAGGACCTGACTAAATGGATTGGTCAGATAATTCATCAAGATATGAAAGTTGTACTGAATGGTTTCTGGTTTTAAATAGACCCGATCTGTTAAATTCAGCCACTGAATTTCCAGCGGATAAACAATCCAAGCCAGATAAATGGTCAAAAGGATTGAGAGGGAGAGGAGAAAAAGCATAGAGCTCCAAAAGGTCAGTTTAGTTTTCATCAAAGTTCCACTCCGCAAGGCTAGAAACCACATGAGTCGGTGCGATTGGCAGGTCTGCGACTTCTTCTGCCTTGGTAAAACCTGTCGTCACCAAGAGCGTTGGAATGCCATTGTCAATCCCTGCTCGGATATCTGTCAGATAGTTGTCCCCGACCATGATTAACTCTTCACGTTCCAAGCCTAAGTGCTCAACCGCCTTGTCCATAATGATGGCATTTGGTTTCCCGATATAAACAGGTTTCACTCGTGTTGCCACTTCAAGAAGGGTAATCAGTGAACCAGCACCTGGCAAAAGACCGCGTTCTGTCGGGATGTTAAGGTCAGGGTTGGTTCCGATAAAGTGAGCACCCTTTTGGATAGCTAGAGTTGCTATCGCAAATTTTTCATAGTCAACTTGCCAGTCCAGGCCTACTACCACATAGGCAGGATTATCCTTGTCTTCCACATAACCAGCTGACTTGATGGCTTCCTTGAGCCCTGCTTCTCCGATGACATAGACGGTCTTTTCAAGACCCAAGTCGTTCATATAGTCGATAGTCGCCAAAGTCGCTGTGTAGACAGTCGATAGGGGCGTATCGATATTAAAATTCTGAGCCAACATCTCCTGAACACTCTCTGGAGTGCGGGTTGTATTGTTGGTCACAAAGAGATAGGGGATGTCTCGCTTTTGCAATTCATGAACAAAAGCCTCTCCTGCTGGAATTCTGTCTTTCCCCTTATAAATGGTTCCGTCTAAATCAATTAAATAGCCTTTATATTTCATATTTTTCTCTAATCCTTCTTCATTTCTTGCCAAGTGATGATAGCTTGAGCATTGGTAGCACTGTCGCTTGTAATCTCATGCTTGCTTTTCAGTCCAGTCCGTTCAACAGCCGATGTAATCACCCCACCTGGTCGAACTTCCTTGACATACTTGAGATTGATTTTCTTGGGAATATATTGGGTCAAAAAGTCCGCTCCCATGACCTCAAAAATCCAGTCCAAGTATTTACTATTATTGACATGGCCATTCATATCCAAGTCGTAAAAACGAACATGGTAATCCTTGCTGACTGGCTCTTCCAAGGACTCATACTTTGGCCCGCGGATAAGCTTTTTATTAAATTCAGACTGGTAAGGAGCCACAATCTCAGGTTCAACAGCATGGACTTTTCGACTGTCTCGATCCATGAGAACAAAGGTCGCCATCATATGGATAAGCTCCTGCCCCGCTTCATCATAAATGGTAAAGCGACGGTAGCAAAAGAGTCGATTGTAGCTCAGGGCTTCCGTTTCGATAGTGATTTCTTCCGCAAAACGAGGCAAACGAACCACCTCGATATCATAGTCTGTGATAATCCAGACCAGATTATGTTCTTCTAAAATAGCCTTATCACTAACTCCCAGTTCAATCGACTGCATCCCTGAAACTTGCAGGGACAGTAAAATCACATCTGGAAGCTTGATATGACCGTTCATATCAGCCATATCAAAAGGAATTTTCATTTTCATTTGATAAGTTAAGCCCATCATCCTACTCCAAAATAAATCGTTCTGCTACGGTGTCGCCTAAAAAGAGACCTCTTTTTGTCATGCGAACTCGGTCACCCTCTATTTGCATGAGACCTTGTTGTACCAAGTCTCTGACAGTTTCTCCATAAAGTCCATCGAAAGACCGTCCAAATTTTTCTTCAAATCGCGCCATAGAGACCCCTGATTTCTTGCGGAGCCCCAAGAACATTTCTTCTTCCATTCGCTCTTTTTGACTCAGGTGCTCTTCTGTGATGCGCGCATTGCCTTCCTCAACTGCACTGATATAATGACGAATGGGACCATGGTTTTTATAGCGAATACCATTGACATAGCCAGACGCCCCAGCACCAATGCCATAGTATTCAGCATTGTCCCAGTACATGAGATTGTGGCGACTTTCAAAACTGGGTTTGGAGAAATTGGAAATCTCATAATGTTCAAAACCAGCTCGCTCCAGCGCTGCGATGATGTACTCAAACATCTCAGCTTCCAGTTCTTCCTTAGGCAGAGGTAATTTCCCTCGTCGCATACGATTCATAAAGACCGTATGATTTTCTAAAATCAAGCTATACAAACTCATATGGGGAATATCCAGCCCAATGGCCTTAGCCACATTTTCCTTGACCTGCTCCATTGTCTGACCAGGCAATGCATAAATCAAGTCGATAGAGATATTGTCAAAACCAGCCAGTTTCAGACGGTCGATATTTTCATAAATATCCTTCTCCAAATGACTGCGCCCAATCTTTTTCAGCATCTTGTCGTCAAAGGTCTGCACACCTAGTGAAACACGATTGACAGCCGAGTTTTTCAAAACGGCTATCTTATCCGCATCCAAGTCGCCCGGATTGGCTTCAATGGTCAACTCTTCCAAGGCAGACAAGTCTAAGTTTTTAGTCAATCCATCCAATAATACCTCCAGTTGCGGAGCTGACAGGGCTGTTGGTGTCCCACCACCGATGTAGAGGGTTCTCAACTTTTGAATATCATAAGAACGAAACTCTTCTAACAGATGCTCCAAATAGCTATCGACTGGCTGATTCTTGATGAAAACCTTTGAAAAGTCACAATAATAACAAATCTGGGTACAAAATGGGATATGCACATAGGCTGACGTTGGTTTTTTCTGCATAGTACTTATTATACCACAAAAGCGAACAATACTTAGAATTCCCTTTAACAAAATCCTAGCATTGTTCGCTTTCTTTATCTATACATTCTTTTTATTTTATGACTAACACGATTCCCAGAATCAATCTAGTTTGTCTTTACAATATAAAAGAATGAATGTTCATTTGACTAAATTTTTAGTCTTCTTTTTTCTTTCCAAGAGCAAGTCCGAGACCGCCTAGCATACCAAGAAGTCCTAGAGATGCAAGAGTCGCATTTGATTCTGTTCCTGTATTTGGCAATACATTTTGAGAATCATTTGATTTAGCTCCATTATCATTAGTAGTCTTAGTATCTACCTGATCCGCATTCGGAGTAACTGCATCTGGAACTGGAGTTGTTGGTGAAGATGCAGGTGTATCTTGAACAGAACCTCCATTAGTATCTGGTGTGACTGGTATTTCTACCTTAGTTCCTGGTTTGCCGTTTCCTTTGTCGTACTCTGGTGTGTAGATATCTGTGTCTTTCTCTCTAACCGTTACTTCCACTGGAACGATATCTTTTGAGCCATCTGGGTAAGTTACTTTAGCAACCGCATTTCCAACATTACCTTTTGTAGCTGTTGATGGTTTACTTACAACTGTAACGGTTCCTGGTCCATTGCCTTTTACTTTAGCAATGACTTCTGAATCTTCAATCACATGATTCGGATCAACCGTTAAACCTTCTCCTGTTGGACTATATTTATCCGCTTGTTCTTGGACTTTAATTGTGACTGTTTCAGTCGTTTCATTACCGTCCTTATCATAGACTTTAATCGTTACAGGATAATCACCTTTATTTCCTATTGGTGTTCCTGTAATTTGTCCATTCGCATATGGATTTTATAAAAGATAAGAAAAATAAAAGTTAAAATCTATAGGCAATTTAATACCAATTAACACCTATTCTATCCTTGGGAATCTATAAATTCATGTAATTTATCTTGCAATAATTTTCCTCTATCTTTTATAAAGATATCATATATAGATTTATTTATTTCCTTCTCGCGCTCACATATATCTTTTTTTGAAATATGCACTTTATCTATTTTAAATATATCATTAATTTTTAAATATTTTTCCTCACAAGTTAAACTTTTCTTCTTTTTAGCAAATGATCCATTACTAATCTTTCGATTTGTTTCTTCTGTTAACAAAGTCAGATTACCGATTCTATTTTTCAACTTAGAATTTTTTTTATTGAATTTATTAAAGTACGGATTTTGAGGAACAATATGTTCGATTTCCCATATCGAATCTTTATTAAATTTATATTTTTTTAAAAGAGTATTGATATTACTTTCGGAATCAAACAAAGAAAGACATATAAGAATGAATCTTGTAAACTTTCTATGCTTACTATAAAAATTGGAGATATTTGGAGAAACATAATATTCATAGATAGTATAATGCCTTTTCACATAATTTATAAGATAATCAGCTAATTCATCAACATTTTCCAAACTAGGATTCTCTTCTTGATTTTTTCCTTTTAAATCTGCAATTATGCCTTTATCAAACATTAAGTTTAAATAATCATCATAATTATTTTTCATACTCACAGTGCCTCCCTTTCAAAATCTCTTTTACTTTTAGTGTATCAGCTCGGAAATCTTAACTAATAAATCCTATAATCTTGTATCTAAATAAATTTCCCAACCACTATCTCTGATAATAATCATATCATCTTCAAAATCCACAACTCTTCTATCACTAAAACTTAATGGAGGATTATCTCCAAATTGCGCTCTAAGGCTTTCTTCATTATCTATATTCAAGCATATCAAAATTTCATCTTTCTGCATTATTTGAAGCGTTTACATTCACTCTAAAGAAAGACGGATAGAAAGTAGCTTTTAAACTTATTTCTATCCGTTACTTCCTCCAAGAATTAACACAATTCATTCTCAGTTCAATTTAATGACTCATCTTAATTGTTTCGTGTTTCTTCTTCATCGTCTTTCTTCTTTTTAGCAAATAGCAAACCAAATGCTCCAAGAAGAGAGAGAGCTCCTAATGCGCCTGTAGCACGATCTGCTTTCGTACCAGTATTTGGCAATACTGCTTGATTTTGAGAAGGAGCTACCTGAGCATCAACTGCTTGAGTTGGTTGTTCAGCCTGTTTGGTATCTGGCACAGTAGGTTTTTCTGTTTCAGGTTTACGTCCTGTATTATCAGTTGGTACTTCAGGTGTTGGTTGTGGTGTGTTATCTCCACCTTGTTGTTCCCCATTACCTTCTGGTTTAATTGGAGTAACTTTTCTGAAGACATGAGTTACAACATCACCTTCTTCATTAACATCTGTTCTTACAAATACGTAACCTTCAATTTCACCATGTTCAAATGCTTCATTCGCTTCACCTACTACTGCTGGAGCTTTCGCATCTGCTGGCTTCAATTCATTACCTTGTTCATCAACCCATTTAGTGATGATTAACTTAACTTTTGGTAATTCTACTGGATCTGGAAGTTCTCCATTTACTGCACCGTTGAATTCTGGGAGTGCTGGTTGAACTTCTGGTAGGCCGTTTGAACTTGAGATTTTACCTGGAATTGTGATGTCACTTGT